>CABIKM010000015.1 GCA_902196205.1 Candidatus Methylomirabilis lanthanidiphila
CCCCCGTGCGCCCGACGCGCCAGGCGCCGCCCCCCACCTCGACCCATCCGACCCGCCAGGAACCGCCGCCACGCTTGTCTCCACAGATCAGCTCTGACAGGGAAAGGCAACTCACGCAGGAGGTCAACGACACCATTCAGGGGGTTGAGCGTATCCTGCTGTCGATCGACCGGCAGAAGTTGAGATCAGACCAGTGGGAGACCTACCACACCGTTCACAGCTTCCTCACACAAGCCAGGGAGGCGCTTGCGAATAAAGACTTTCAGCAGGCGATAAATTTAGCCCAGAAAGCGCACGTCCTTTCCGACGAACTCTTCAAAGCGGTGCCGTAATCAGTACGAACGATCTCCCCCATCCGCTCGCGCATTCCTCATTCCTGCTGCGACAACACCAATACCTGGAGTTCTAACCTTTCACGCGTTCCTTCCTACCCACTATTCGAGTAACAATTACCTGCCACCGTCCCCGTTTCGACCTTTTCTTTGAAACGCTCGATACCATGTGCTGTCGATGTTGGCATGTAACTCATTGTGTCCTAACGGTTTATACACACGCGACGGCGCGGTCATGATCCTGGCATGCCGCTTGCTCCCCTTTCTCTACTGAAAGGGGGAATGAGTCAGTGAGCGCGCACCAGTTGCACGATGTCAGGCAAAAGGTACTCGTCGTTGATGACAATCCGACCTTCAGGGAACTCCTGACCGATCTTCTCGAATCGATAGGCTACCACGTGTTGACTGCACAAGACGGTCTGGCCGGCTTGGACGCGCTGCACAATGGTCCCTTCGATCTTATTCTGGTGGACTACCGTATGCCGGGCATAACCGGCCTCGAGATGACCGCTTTTATACGGAGGTCCGATACCGTCACCCCTATCATCCTGATCACAGGCGACTACTACGCGCTTGCCCCTGAGATAGTGGCGCAGGCCGGGGTCACAAGAGTGCTGGCGAAGCCGCTACAAATACAGGAATTCTTGAAGATATGCTCGGCGGAAGGCGAAAAGAAAAAGATAAACGATACCTCGACAACTCGACAAAAGGAGATAAACAGGATGAGTAGAGCAATATCCAAACCGATCGCATTGGGGGTACTTGTGCTCGCCCTCACCACGGGATGCGCCGGGATGTCGACGCGCCAGCAGCGCGCCCTCAGTGGAGGCGCCATCGGTGCGGCCGGTGGCGCGGCTATTGGCGCCATGGCCGGCAGCCCGACAACAGGCGCTATCGTAGGCGGTGCGGTCGGGACAGCCACAGGCGCCCTGTGGGACGATATTAAGAAATCGATGAAGTAGCAATCCGGTACTGGCGCAGCCACCCCCCGGCTGGTCAGTTCTTACGGCCTCTTCGAGCGGAGCCATGTTTTGGCATCGGAGAGGCCGTTTTTTCCACCCCCATTGACCTGCCTTGTATTCACTGAAACATAGCAGTCAGCTTTCAGCGCTCAGCCGTCAGGGTTAGACCCGGTAAAGGAATCGATCAGAAGGCCTGGTAGCTGACCGTTCACGCGGTGATCCATGTTCGAGGGCCGGCGAACCGATGGGCAGACCGGTAATGATAGGCTTTTCCAATTTGACTTATCGGATATAAGCCCCTAATGTCACAAAGGGTTTGCAGCGAATTTTATCGGCCGATCGCACATTCAGCCATCGGGAGGGTTGCCATGGGTCGTCGATGGATAGTTGTCGGTTTATCAAGCGTAGTGGCTGTTATGGTCGGTCTCGGATCACTCAGTCCTGTCTGGTCCGAATCGCCAAAGGAGCTGCGGGTTTCGGCCATTCCGGATGAGAACCCGACCGAGTTGATGCGCATCTACGCGCCCTTTGCTGAATATCTGAGCCGAGAGATCGGCATCCCAGTCAGATACTATAACGTGGTGGACTACGCCGCAACCGTCGAAGGCCTGGCAGCCAAGAAACTGGATATGGTCTGGTACGGGGGCTTTACCTTCGTGCAGGCTCGGAAGCGAACCGGCAATGCGATCCCTGTAGTAAGCCGAGAGGAAGATCTTCGCTTCCACAGTAAGTTCATCGCTCGATGGGACGCCGGGATCAAAACTCTGGCCGACTTGAAGGGGAAGAGCTTCTCGTTTGGAAGCGTCAGCTCAACGTCGGGCCATCTTATGCCGCGCTATTTTCTACTGCAGAACGGGATCAATCCCGAGCGAGACTTCGCAACGTTCAGTTTCAGCGGGGCTCATGATGCGACCGCCCTGTGGGTCGAGAGCGGGAAGGTTGATGCCGGCGCCTTGAACGAGGCGGTGTGGGACAAGCTGATCGAGCGCAAGAAGATCGACCCGAACAAGGTCAAGGTCTTCTGGACGACACCCCCGTACATCGATTATGTCTGGACCGTACGGGGCGATCTGGACAGCGCCCTTATCGAAAAGATTACGACGGCCTTCATGAAGCTGGACTACAGCAATCCAGCGGATAAGGCGCTCATGGATCTCCAGCGCACGAAGAAATATATCCGCGTCAAGGCGGAGCAGTTCAAGGCGGCTGAAGATGCAGCGATCGCCGCCGGACTGTTCCAGTAACGCAATCGGCACCCATGTACCTGCTCGATGGAATCTGTAAGGTCTTTAACGGCCGAACGATCGCCGTGCGCGAACTCGACCTGAAGATTCGACGTGGCGAGTGGGTCGCGTTGATCGGCCCGAGCGGGGCCGGCAAAACGACGCTGTTTCGGTTATTGAATTTTACGATTCCCCCAACCTCCGGCACCCTCCTGTTCGACGGACTGGACAACAGGCACCTCTCAGGTCGGCGACTGCGCGAGGTTCGCCGCCGAATCGGAACGATCTATCAGCAACACAACCTGGTTCCTCGCCTGCAGGTTGTCCATAATGTGCTGTCCGGCAGGCTTGGGACCTGGCCTGTCTGGCAGGCGGTGCGATCTCTGATCCGACCCGTGGAGGTGGATCTCGCCGCCGATGCGCTCAGGCAAGTCGGCATCGCCGATAAACTGTACGAGCGGACCGAAACCCTGTCCGGCGGCCAGCAGCAGCGGGTCGCGATTGCCCGCCTGCTGGTACAGGATCCGGAGGTGATCCTGGCCGATGAACCGGTCTCTTCAGTCGATCCTGCACTGGCAGCCGGCATTGTCAAGCTGCTGATTGAACTGAGCCAGACCTACCATAAAACTCTGCTCATGAACCTTCACAGCGTTGATCTGGCCCTGGCCTACTTCCCCCGTGTCATCGGGCTCAAGGACGGCATGATCTCGTTCGACTTACCGACGGCAGCGGTGACGGATGAGCATCTGACAGCCCTCTATGCCGGAAGTCAGACTGAGGTTGCCGGAGAGGAGATCTTCAGCCGTGCGGAACGATCTTTCGCCCGCTCCTGTCAGCCCCGCCTTACCAACTAGGCGCGTCTCCAACGCCCAGATCATCTGTTCCGCCCTCTTCATCCTGACGTTCCTGGGAAGTTACAGGCTTGCTCAGGTCAAGCCCCTGCTGCTTCTCGACCCCGAGGGACGCCGGAATATTCGGACTTTCGTCACCGGCATGTTTCCGCCCGACCTGTCCTGGGACTTCCTGAGTCTTCTTGGTCGCCCGATCATAGAAACCATTCAACTCTCCCTCATGGGAACCTTCATGGCCGTGGTAATCGGATTCCCCCTCGGCCTTCTGGCGACACGTTCACTGACCTTCACGGGCATTCTCAACGAACAGGACATGATCGGCAGTCGCCGCAGCGCTTTTCTCGTGCGTAAGGGGATCTATCTTCTGGTCAGAGCGATCCTCAGCCTGTTTCGGACGGTCCCTGAATTCGTATGGGCCTTCATGTTTGTCCGGGCCGTGGGGCTGGGACCGTTCCCCGGTGTCCTGGCTATCGGGATTTCGTACGCGGGAATGCTGGGGAAGATCTACTCTGAGATCCTGGAACATGTGAATCCGGGGCCTCTGGAGGCGCTCCAGGCAACCGGCGCTTCGCGGCCCGCCATCCTGTTATATGGCCTGCTGCCGCAGGCCTTGCCGAACCTGGTCTCCTATACCCTGTACCGTTGGGAATGCGCGATTCGCGCATCGACGATTTTGGGATTCGTAGGCGCGGGCGGGATCGGGCAGCAACTTGAGATCTCGATGCGGATGTTTAATTTCAATCAGGTCCTCACCCTGGTGGCGATCCTGTTTGTGATAGTGGCGGGTGTGGATGCCTTGAGCGCCAGAATACGAAATACGATTCTGGGCCGGACGGCCGACTGATGGCGTGGCGTTCTACGCAGGCGGCGTGGCCGGCGGGAACCAGGGGACCGGATCGCCTCTCCACGCGTAATCTGATGATCGCGGCGGGACTCCTGACCCTCATGGTCTGGAGCTATGTGGGAACCGAGTTCTCGCTGCGCGAACTGCTGGGCGGCGAAAGTGCGATCCAGATCCTCACCTATATTCGGAAGCTCTTTCCGCCCGATCTCTCCACCCAGTTTCTGCTGAAGACCGGATACTGGGCGCTCGAGACCTTTGCCATGTCGTTCCTCGGAACGATCCTCGCGGTCCTGATCGCCTGCTCTCTCGTCTTTCTCTCCAGCCGCAACCTGATGTTCGCCGGGTTGCTGTTCGAAATGGAGCAGAGCCGACCGTGGGTACGAGCGCTCCGAACCATTCTCTGTTTCAGCGCCAAAGCCGTCCTCAATGTTCTTCGGACCATTCCCCATCTGGTTTGGGCACTGATCCTGGTCTTTGCGGTCGGCCTTGGTCCTTTCCCGGGGATGCTCGCACTCGGGATTCACACGGGCGGGGTCCTGGGGCGGCTCTTTGGGGAAGTCATAGAAAACGTCGAGATTCAGCCACTCGAGGCGTTACAGGCGACCGGCGCCGGCCGATTGCAGATCCTGTTCTACGGCATCCTCCCTCAGGCCTTGCCGGAGTGTCTCGCCTACACGCTGTACCGTTGGGAGGTGAACATCCGGGAAGCCGTCATCCTGGGCTACGTCGGCGCTGGGGGACTGGGCCAACAGATTCAGATCGCTATCAGTCTCTTCCTGGAACACCGGCTGCTGACCTTAATTCTGGCGATCTATCTAATTGTCACCGCCGTCGATACCCTCAGCGCCTATCTAAGAAGCCGGCTCGCATAACCCTGTCACTCGTATCGATGAGAACGTACGAGCGCGGTCCTGGCCAGTCTGCCGCCTGACGTAGTTGCTATACCCTGTCCAAGGGCCGATGAGGCGGGGGAGGTAACTCAACCTTCACCACGTCTCCCGGCCGCACTACCCCGCCCGTTCGCACCACCCCTATGAGGCCGAACCTTCCGCTCACTTATTTTCCGCCGGTGGACAGTTCAGTTGGAAGATATGAATATTGCCGCCGTTCCAGTGTGTCGTCTTTGCGCTTCCCGTGCCCTCTGGCTTTTCAGGGAGGATCGAATGACTCTTGCCAAACTCAACGATCGGCGTCTCGCTCAGCAGCGTAAGCTGTCTGTCATTCGCCAGAAGCTTGAAGGTGGCTTTCCAACTCTTTTCGCCCATCTTTTCGAGGCGCAATTTCAGTTTGGAGCAGTCGTCGGTTTCCATCGGAACGGTCATCTTGTGTCCGAACCAAGGCGCCTTCTTATAGCGATACGAGTTCTCCTCCAATAGCCAGTTGCCAAAGAACCAGCCGGAATCGTAGACTACGATGGTGTTGTCCTTCAAGATTTGGAAATTGATCGGTTCGCCTTTGTCTTTATCATCATCCTTGGTATTTATTTCAACTTCGAAATTAACGATATTCGTCGCTAACGCTGTCTGAAACGAGCCCAGCAGAAGAACGCCGGCAACAGCACCCGCGGTCACGTATTTCAGCATAATCGTTCACTCCTTGTTGACGTCATTACCATCCAGCAGCCGACATACACCATCTAACGCTTTCGACGACCGGGGCGATTCTCCTGCCAACCAAAGGCCTTGTCAAGCCCGTGCGTGGAGAGGGACGTTGTTTCTCAACGTGACATATTCGGTTTGTTGACCCTTTCAATCGCCCTTGTGACGGCGGCCGTGGCGACACCAAGATGTCGCGCAATCTCAGCGGCACCAAGGCCAAGCTCCTCCCTGCTTCGCCATGCGATCAGGGCACGGGTTTTACTCACTACGTTCCGGCGCACTCCGCCCGTGATCTCCGAACGGTTGATGCCGGCCTTTCCGCACTCTTCGTCAATAATATCTACTATCGTCCTCCCTCTGAGTCGGTGAGTGGTCTGCCGCAACTGCCTCTCTTCTGCTTCCCTGAGCACGGCCTGGACAAAGTCTCCACTGCCCAGAATTCGCTCATCCGATGCCTCTCGCTGACCTTTTCTTTGCACGGCACGCACCTGCGACCAGCCGCCTAGGCTACGGACCAGTCCGCCGCCGGTCATTGTCGGGTCGTGCCCCAATGACATGCCTTCTTCCATAAAGCGCCGGTAGCCCGCTATCGCCTTTCTCCCGGCTCCGCCGAACCTGGCAAGGACTTCTTCATTAGCCATCCAAGGGTAACTGCCCTTGCCGAGAATGCCGCGATGTCCGCTCCATGGGTAGCGGTCCAATTCTGCCATCGTATAGACTATATTTGCCCGAACATGATTT
The DNA here is from genome assembly GCA_902196205.1 of Candidatus Methylomirabilis lanthanidiphila. Lineage (NCBI taxonomy): Bacteria > Methylomirabilota (SeqCode) > Methylomirabilia (SeqCode) > Methylomirabilales (SeqCode) > Methylomirabilaceae (SeqCode) > Methylomirabilis (SeqCode) > Candidatus Methylomirabilis lanthanidiphila. The sequence continues at coordinate 6,552 of CABIKM010000015.1, forward strand.
AAGTGAATATACCGGACGAGGGCGAGAAGGTAGTGCTCCTCATCGCAGAGAACCGATTTATAACGGTTTTCAAAGAGATGACCGGAGCGTTTATGTCGTCGGTTGTAGTATTGGGCGTACCACGTCAGCAGCCTTCGCATGACCGAGGAAATACCGTCGTTGCCGCTCCTGAAAAGGATGTGGACATGGTTGTCCATGAGCGCCCAGGCGTAGACAACACAGCCGCCTTCGCCTACGCAATAACCGAGGCGCTCCAGAAAACGGGTCTTATCCTCATCATCATCGAAGATAACGGACTTGTTGATCCCGCGCACCATAATGTGATGAAGGGCGCCGGGAGTATCGAGACGGGCTTGACGTGGCATGAGCGAACCCTACGACTCTACCGGATTGCTGTCAAGAGTTAGTTGCGTTGAGAAACAACGTCCCGACTCTCTTCGGTGGCTCGAGCGCTAGCCGAGCCACGACCCGTCTGGTGGAGCCCCTCGGCCCACTACTGTACGGAGCACGACCAGGCCACCACCGTGCACACCTTGCCGCCGGCAGTGCGGCAAGCTGCCAGGCTGCGGTCCTCGGCTTCCTTCCTTGTCCTGCCGAGACCGGGTCTGACTTGTCCCCGCGTCGATTCCGCGATGGCGCCGCACTGGTCCTTGAGGTTCACCACGATTTGGCAGTCGGGCGCGCGGCGCGCACACTGACCCCGCGCGGTCCGGCTCGCTCGCTCTTGGCTGCGGTGGTCAAACGAGTACCCCCACGCACCGGTCTGGCGAGAGTAGGCGATGGCGCCGTACGACTCGGAACACACCGTCTCGCAGGAGGGCGAGCTGGCAGACCGTTCGCATCGCCAGCGTTCATCGCCGGAAGTGCCCCAGCAGCCATCTATTGCCTCCGTACAGACCTGCCGACAGCCGGCCTCGACCTCGCCTGCCAAGCCGATGCCCACGAACAGTGCAAGCACGCCCAGCCGCTTCATCAAGGTCGTCAGCCGTCCGCAGATCCTTCTCTTCGGGTGGAACTCCTCTATGGGGACGTTGTTTCTCAACATGACTTACGCTTTTTCCCCGGCTGAATTACATTCCCGGCCACTTTTTGTGGACTAAACTGTTACGCAAGGGTTTCCAATTTTGTGGATGTCTCGCCATAACACCTAATGGACGCTTCTATTGTCCTCTGTCAGTATTCAATGCCCAACTGTTGAGTAGATTTGTCGGCCTATCTTCATTTAACTACCTTGGTAGTCACTACAGATTCTATTGTACTCTTCAGCACCTAGCAACACATTTCCCACCTGCCCCAATGGGACAAATACCGCACTGTTGTCAGTCTTTGCCGGGCACCGTGGGCCCCAATCAATCCCAAATTGATCCGCTGGGACCCCCTTTGGGTACTCCTCGGTTCACAATATTCGTGTAGAGCATTGTGGTGGCAGCCCGGGTATGTCAAAGTCACTTTTAAACCGGCCGACAAAGCCAACGTGCGCATCGAGATCCCCATGTTCGTCTGGCGTACCCGAGCGGTTCGCCCGCTGCCCTGGCTACCTCCGGATCTATTGGGAGGGAACGCATGATGCTCGAATACTGGAGGCGCTTGATCGGATGACTGGCCGGCAGACAGGGGTGGCTACCATGAAGCAAGAGAACGGGCCGATGCGCGTGCACCCACTCCGAGGGCGACAACACCAAAGCCAAGATGACCGCGAGCATGAATCGCGTCATGACTGACGTCTTCTGTTGGCTTGCGTAAATCTCCAGGTCAGGAGTGCGGCCAGCGCCATCGGCACGGCACCGAATGCGATGAATACCGCATCTCCCGGAAGGCGCAGCCATTCGAGCAGGCGCACGAACGGTTGGTTCATAAACTCCGGACCGCGTGCGTGCCAGTAGCCGTTGGTCAACACATCCCACAGTTGCAAGACACCTCCAGGGAAGAGGCTCAGTATCACCATCAATGCCAGACCGATGTTCAATCCCCAGAACGATACGCGTACGTATTTCTCCACGCGATACCACTGCTGGTCATCCAGCACCTGCCGGAATGCAATCACCATTAAGGCCAACGCCAGCATCCCGAATACCCCCATCATCGCGGTATGGCCATGATTCGAGGTCAGGATGGTACCAACCTCATAGAAACTGACAACCGGCAGGTTGATCAGGAAACCGAATACACCGGCGCCGACGAAATTCCAGAACCCGACCGCCATCAAAAAGTAGAACGTCCACTTGTGCGGCAACGAGACCGGCAGCTCGCACACGCCGCACTGGCTCCGGGTCAACTTGATAAAGTCCCACGCATCCAGTGTCAGCAACGTCAGCGGGACCACCTCCATCGCCGAGAACACGGCCGACAGCGCCATGGTTATAGTCGTCTGACCCGTCCAGTACCAATGATGCCCGGTGCCGATGATGCCGCTGCCGAGGTACAGGATCGCGTCAAGATAGACGACCCGCGCCACGTTCGTGTGGGACATGACGCCCAATTCCAGGAAGATCAGCGCGACCATCACCGTCACGAACAACTCCAGGAATCCTTCGACCCAGAGATGGACGATCCAGAACCGCCAGTTGTCCACAACCGACAGGTGGGTGGTGCTGCCAAAGAACATCGCCGGCAGGTAAAAGAGCGGGATTGCGAGGGCGGCATACTGAAACAGCAAGATCACTTGGCGCTGTGTCGGGTTCTGCCGCGCCGGCGCCATCGCACGCACCAATAAGACGAACCACAGCAACAGTCCGGCGACCAGCAGAACCTGCCATGCCCGCCCCAGGTCCAGATACTCCCAGCCCTGATGTCCCAGCCAGAACCACAGCGGACCGAACACCTGATTCACCCCCAACCACTCGCCCAATAAGCTGCCGACCACAACCACCAGCAGCGCAACACATAATAGGTTGATGCCCTGGACCTGCCCGCGCACCTCGCGGTTGCCGAGTGCCGCAGCCAGGAACAGCCCGCCCGCCACGTAGGCGGTCGCGATCCAAAAGATCGCCAACTGCAAATGCCACGTCCGCATGATATGGCTCGGCGCAATCTGTGCCAGGTCTATACCGTAGAACTTACCCGGCTCAGCCCGGTAATGCGCGGTTACGGCGCCGACGATCGCCTGTACCAAAAACAGTAACGCCACGATCGCAAACAGTTTAATCGTCGCCCGCTGACTCTCTGAGGCCACGCCAGGCAACATCGTCGGATGTACGTGCCGGCCTCCGCCCTTCCAGCCGAGAAAATCAAACTTGCCGAACGCGACCAACACCCCCGCGATTCCCGCCAATAGCGCGATCAGACTCAGCGCGCTCCACAGGATCGCGTCGGCGGTCACCGTATTTCCGGCCAGCGGTTCGTAGGGAAAGTTGTTCGTGTACGAGTACGACTTGTCGGGTCGATTGGCAACGGACGCCCATGCCGTCCACGCAAAAAAGGCCGTAAGCTGCCGCAGCTCCGTTGGGTCGGTGATGTATCTTGCCGGCAACCCGACACTCCCAGTCGGCTCGGTAAAGTACGCCGTCCACCTCGCTACCTGCTCCTCAAATACGGTCGCCTCCGCCTCCGTGAACGGCAATATCCGGGTGTCCGAATCATAGCGATTCTGCTTCAACGCCGGCCCTGCCGCGACCGCCAATGCGTGCAGATACTCCGCCGAAAAATCCGGTCCCAGATACGCCCCGTGTCCCCAGACGGAACCGTTTTCCATCAGGCCGTATTTCAAGAAGACTTCCTGCCCGGCTCGGATATCATCGGCTGTTAGGATGGTCTCGCCGCCAGGACCAATCACTTTATCGGGAATCGGCGGCGCGAACTGATAGGTACGCACCGCCAGCCAGATCAGGACGGTCAACCCGACGATCAACGTGATCACGAGCGAATGCCGCCACCAAGGAGAAAGTCCACTAGGGTTCATCGTCATTGATTGCTCCTTTGGCTCATGTCGTAGTCTTCCAGAAGCTGAGAGAAAACGTCCCATCGGTACACCATACAAATGGCGTCGTCCTTCGAACGGGACTGTAGATCAGCGGCAGGTGCACGCGCGAGCGCGCTTATGTGGACGACTGTCCGTTACAGCCGCTTGACGGGTGGCGCGAAGCGTCCGCGACGGAGTACATCCGAATAGCAATTGGATAACACGTCTGGTTAGACACTACACGCCCATCATTCACATTCACTATGAGCTATCCCCGACCAGCGCATGATGGATTGCACCGTTCCCACTCTCATTGCATTCTGATCATGGTCGCGACTGATTTTCGAGGAAGATTAGCACAAACTTCTCGATTTCCCAATTTATGGCTATGTTGGTTAGGGTCAGAAGAGTAAAAGACTCCTGTTCGTATGCTATAGTCACAGTGGCGCGGCGTGCCTCGCCTGTCTGCGTGCGGACACGCACAGGCAGGTGCACGCCAAGAGCAGAGAGAAGTAAGGGGGAGGCGGAACAACCATGCGGTTCGTGGCGGATGCGATGTTGGGTCGGTTGGCCAAGTGGCTTCGTCTGGTGGGGTACGACACGCTCTACTGGCGAGGCGACGATGCCGGACTGGTGCGTCTGGTCCTGGCGGAGAACCGACTGCTGCTCACCCGCGACACCCGCATTGCGCCTCGGCTACCGCCCCACCTGACCTTTTTTATCACCAGTGATCACTGCAACGAGCAGCTTGACCAGGTGATGGCTCGTTTTGGGTTGCCGTCCCGAATCGGCTGCCTGTGCCTGCGCTGCAACCTGCCCCTTGAGTCGGCCGAAAAGGAGGGCCTGCATGGCGAGATTCCCGAGTTCGTGTGGCGCACACAGGAGCGCTTCGCCCGCTGTCCCGGCTGCCTGCGGATCTACTGGGAGGGGACGCATTACGCCAGGATGATGGAGACGATTGAGCGAATGGCTGCCGTAAAGATGAAAGGATCGCCTATCGACTTGCACGCCAAAGGGAGTGAGCGATGCGCGTAAGCTTTATGGGCACGCCGACGTTCGCCCTGCCGTCGCTCAAGGCGCTCATGGCTGCCGGCTACGATATCTGCTTGGTCGTCACCCAACCGGATCGACCGGCCGGGCGCGGCCGAGTGCTGACCCCGCCACCGGTGAAGCTCGCCGCCCAGGAGCTTAGGCTGCCCTTGCTGCAGCCGGAGAAGGTAGGCGAGCCGGCTGTCATATCGGCGCTGCAGTCGGCCCAGCCGGAGGCCATCGTCGTCGTCGCCTATGGCCAGCTTCTTCCGAAGTCGATCCTCACCCTCCCGCCGCATGGGTGCGTAAACCTTCATGCCTCGCTCCTACCCAAGCACCGCGGCGCGGCGCCGATCCCATGGGCCATCATCAGAGGCGATAGCATGACAGGAGTGACCATTATGCAGATCGAGGCGCGGATGGACGCGGGACCCATCCTTCTGCAGCGGGCAGAGCCGATTCAACAGCACGATACGGCTGCAACGCTCTCCCAGCGACTGGCCGTTCTAGGAGCCGAACTCCTGTGCCAGGTCCTTCATCAGGTCGCACGCGAGACAGTTCACCGAGTTCCGCAGGACGAGCGCCTGGCGACCTATGCGCCAAAACTACTCCCCGCCGATACGCGCCTGGACTGGACCCGTGATGCGCGTGCGCTTGATTGCCTGATTCGGGGCCTGTCCCCAACGCCTGGAGCGATCACCGGCTTCGGCGGGCGGCGCATCAAGGTGCTGGAGGCTGGAGTCGAAACAGTGATCGACTCACCCCCAGGCACCGTGTGTGCGATCGATCAAACAAAGGGGGTGCTGGTGGCCGCCAAATCTGGAGGGCTGTGGCTCACACAGGTCCAACCCGAGAATCGCCGTGCGATGGCGCCGGCCAATTTGCGAGGGGATACCGTGTCCGTGCAGGTGGCGTCTTTGACTCGCCCTAGCGCTCCGCCAATCACCGCGCGGCATCTCGCGCTCGACGTGTTAACCCAGGTGGAAGAGCAACAGGCCTACGCCAGCCTGCTGCTGGACGCCAGGCTCCAGAAGACCCGCCTTTCGCAACAGAACCGGGGGCTGGTCACTGAGCTGACGTACGGCATCCTCCGCTGGCAAGGTCGGCTCGACTACCTGCTGGCTGCCGTGACCGACCGGCCCTGGGATCGGGTCGATCCGATGCTCCGCCGCCTGCTGCGTCTTGGCGCGTATCAGCTTCTCTTTCTTACGCGCATCCCAGCCTATGCCGCCGTCAACGAGACGGTTGCCCTGACCCAAGACGTTGTGCGCAGCCATATGAAATCGACCGCCAAGAGCTTCGTCAACGCGATCTTGCGCCGATTACAGGAGCGGCAGGGAACGATCCGGTTTCCTGATCCGTCCAGCGATCCGGTCGGCGCCCTCGCGGCGCACTGGTCGCACCCAGCCTGGCTGGTCGGTCGTTGGCTTCAACGTCTGGGGGCCGAAAAGACCGAGGCCCTACTCAAGGCCAACAACGACATCCCGGCGCTGTCCGTCGTGGTCAACCGGCTGAAGAGTCGACCCGAGGAGGTGCGGGCCCGCCTTGCCGAAATCGCAGGTTCGGTCACACCGGGCCGGTTCGTCCCCGGCTCCTTTCACCTCACCGATGGCGCCGAGGCGCTGCGTGATCCGGCCTTTGCCGACGGCTGGTACTTCCCAATGGACGAGGCGGCAGCCCTGCCCGTCCTCCTGCTGGATCCTCAGCCCGGCGAGGTGGTGTTGGATGCCTGCGCCGGCGGTGGCGGGAAGACGGCGCTGCTCGTAGCGCGGCTCGCCGGACGCGGGCGGGTGATCGCGCTCGACCCGAGCGCTCGCGCCCACCGACGCCTCCGCGAAGCCAGGGCGCGCCTGGGTCTTGACCGGGTCATCCCAGTCCGAGCCGATGCCAGGCAGGCGTCTCGGTTATTCATGCGCCAGGTAGACAGGGCGTTGGTCGATGCGCCGTGCAGCGGCCTCGGCACCCTCAGACGTCACCCTGAGCGGAGGTGGCAACAACAAGAGGCCGGATTGGCGGACTTGGCGCGCCTGCAACTGGAACTGCTTCGTGGCGTTGCGCCGCTGATCACACCCGGAGGCGTTCTGGTCTATAGCACCTGTTCACTTGAGCCGGAGGAGACCGACGCCGTGGTCGACACATTCTTGCACGACTTTCCGGAGTTTGCCATCGATGAGGCCCCTGCCGGGCTTCCCGCAACAATCTCAGAACTGATCGATCCCAAGGGCGCTCTTCGCACCTGGCCGCACCGGCACGGAGTCGACGGCTTTTACGCCATCCGACTCCTCAGGCGGGACACATGACACTGCTCCGGTTGTTGGGCAAGGGGCTGTCGGCAGCCCTGATCCTGACCGCTGTGGCTGTCGTGAGCGGCGCTATCACGGTGTGGCTCGCGGCCGAGAATGACAAGGTGCAGCTTCCACGCGTGATCGGAATGGACTCAACGGCGGCACTTGAACTGCTGCGCGCGCATGGACTCCAACCGAAGGTAAGCGGCCGGGAGTATAACGAACAGGTTCCGCAACACGCCGTGATATTCCAACGGCCGGCCAGCGGCTCATGGGTTCGAAAAAGCAGCGAGGTCCGTCTGGTAATCAGTCAGGGGGTCGACGCAGTCGCGCTCCCCAGTCTCGCCGGATTGCCGTTACCGCAGGCCGAGCAGCTTCTCCGGCGATACGGCTTCACGCTGGGTCGGGTAGCGCGGGTTCATTCGTCGGAGCGCCCGAACGGAGAGGTCATCGCTCAGGATCCTGAGGCCGGCGCCCTTGTCCGAAGGGGAAGCTCGATTGCCGTGTTGCTCAGTCTGGGGCGGTTCGATGACCCGACCTCGGCGCTCACCCCGTCTGCCTGGAGCCCGCTCGTATCGCCAAGGCTCAAGGACCGGATTCGCGCCGTTGCCGGGACTAAGGGCATCTACCCCTTCCACGTCACAACGCGTATTGCGTACCGGTCCTATCCGAACTATGCCGAGAAGCTGATGGCGCTCGCAGGGACGCGACCTGGAGCACTGCGAGGTACCGGCAGCGTGTTGGTCGGGGCGGGCGATATCGCGTCGTGTATCAGTGACGGCGATGAAGCGACCGCAAACTTGTTAGACACGATCGACGGTGTGATCTTTACGCTCGGAGACAACGCCTACAAATTGGGTACCCCAATCGAGTTTGCCGCCTGCTACGAACCGAGTTGGGGTCGGCACAAATCGCGGACCCGCCCCGCTCCCGGTAACCACGACTATCTGTGGCCAGACGCGTCGGGTTATTTCGAATACTTTGGCAACGCCGCCGGGGATCCGGGCAAGGGCTACTACAGTTACGACCTCGGCTCATGGCACATCGTCGTGCTGAACTCCAACTGTTCGAAGATCGGCGGATGCGGTCCCGGCTCGCCCCAAGAGCAGTGGCTACGCGCGGATCTGGCCGCCCACCCGACGAAGTGTACCCTTGCGTACTGGCATCATCCGCGTTTCAGTTCCGGCTCCGATGGCAGCGATGCCGCGTTCGAGCCATTCTGGCAGGCGCTGTACGATCACAACGCGGACGTGGTGTTGGCTGGGCACGACCATGTCTACGAGCGATTCGCGCCACAAAAGCCGAACGGCGAGCCCGACCCGGTACGTGGTCTTCGACAGTTCGTGGTGGGCACCGGAGGGGAGCGTCATCATAAGTTTGAGGGCCAGGCCATCGCGAACAGCGAAGTACGGAACGACGAGACGTTCGGAGTCTTGAAGCTGACCCTGTACCCAACGAACTATGAGTGGCAGTTCATCCCGGTCTCAGGGCAGACCTTCACGGATTCGGGCGCAGGGCGATGCCACTAGCGGTTGATTAGGTTTCATCTTGCATGGCATAATCATTTCTGTTTCGGTCCTATTGTAGAATCGCGCGATATCGCACATTGCTTTTCCTGAGGGATGTATGTATCGTTTCCACGTCACCTTTCGGTCTCCGAAGGACCCTGGAGGTCTTTCGGATTATCCGAGTTACCTAAGACACTTAAGAGGAAATGAAGCGAATGTGGTGCCGAGTGGCGGGACTGATCTACGAGAAAACACGAAGGAGATCGACCATGCAACAGATCAGAAAGCAACGGACCGCGTCCTATCTCTTGAGAATCGGCGCCTGGTCTCTGGTTGTTGCCGCCATACTGGGCGCGTGAAGCGGCGCGCCGAAAGTCACGAGCTCCGGCTTTCTGCCGGACTATTCGCTGTTGCAGCCGGATCCGGTCGCCGACGGGGCCAGGCGGTGGTCGGTACCGAATGAGAAGCTCCGACAGTATACGCAGTTCATGATCGATCCGGTCATTGTCCACTTTGCTCCGAATGTCAAAGGGACCGCGATCGATTCGATCGGATATACCTGATTCCTGCACGCTGCCGCAGAGCTCATTCGGTTACGCAAGGAGGGGCCACGACATGAGGAGGGGAAGCGTAATGGAGGACCATCAAATCAAGTGGCGCATGGCACCTCCGAGGGAGGAGCGACGCGCAACATGGAGCGATTGTAATGCGAACCTTCCTGCGGGTTGTAGTCTCGCTCGCCGCGGATGACACTCACTGGTAACACACACCGCAACAATCTACCATCGGAGGTACCGCATGAAGACTCGTAGCCATATTGGAGCCTGGGTAGCCATCCTAGCCGTCCTGGCCGGATGCACGTCGACCAAGGTGACCGAGCGCCAGATGCTCGACCCCCAAGCCAGGATCCCCAGACCGGCTCGCATCCTGGTCTATGACTTTGCCGCGACGCCGGCCGACATCCCGGCCTGGTCCGCGGCGGCCGGTCAGTATGCGGTGCCATGCACGCCGCCAGCCGCCGAGGAGATCGAGACCGGCCGTAAGCTCGGCGAACTGGTCGCGCAGGAGCTGGTGGCGGAGATCCAGGGCATGGGACTATCGGCGGTACGCGCGGCAGGTCAACCGGCGCCGCGGGTCGGCGACGCCATGCTCGTGGGCTATTTCGAAGCCATCGACACGGGCAGCACGACCAGGCGCTTGGTGCTCGGATTCGGCTCCGGGGCGGCCGATCTGGGCACGGCAGTCGAAGGCTACGTGATGACGGATCAGGGACCGCGCCTGCTGGGGTCGGGCAAGCTGGGGTCCAAAGGCGGCAAAACGCCGGGGTTGCTGGTGCCCCTGGCGGTAATCGCCGCGACCGCCAACCCGATTGGTCTGATCGTGGTTGGCGCCGCGAAATTGCAGGGCGAGGTGACAGGCCGAACGAAGATTGAGGGCGCAGCCAAGCGGACTGCCAAGCTGATTGCCGACGAGCTGCGTAAGGGATTCCAGCGACGGGGTTGGATCGACTGAGGTCTGAAACAATTTTGTGACACCGCACTACCGGGAACCGCCCATGGATGAGAAGGATTCGCGGTGGCCAATGAGTCTTCGTTGTGCCGTATCTTTCGGCACAAGGAGAACCGTGGTGCGGCGTGACCGGATGGTTCCCGTCCTTCGGACAATGCGAGCGACACACCTGGAGAGATGCAGGGTCAAATCGGTGGAGTCCCATGTGCGCTCGATGGCCTCTACTTGGCTGCGCATCGCGCCGGTAGCGGTTCTATCATGACTTCAAGAGTTCCCTGGTTGATGTGCGTGCGCGGGTTTATTATAGTCGTGTCGTCGTTGGGGTGGAGAGCTTCGGTTGTACAATCGACGAGTATGGAGGCGATCGATCATGCAACGGATGAAGATGAAATCGACCGTACCCTGTGCCTTGAGAATCGGCGCTTGGTCCCTGATTGTTGTCGCCATACTGGCCGGCTGTAGCGGTGCGCCCAAAGTCACCCGGTCAGGCTTTCTGCCGGACTATTCACAACTGAAGCCCGACCCGGCCGCCGATGAGGCGATGACATGGTTGGCACCCAATGAAACACTCAGGCAGTACAAGCAGTTCATCATCGATCCGGTCGTCGTCCACTTTGCTCCAAACGCAAAAGGGACGGCGATCGATCCGGTCGCGCTCAAGGAGCTGTCGGATTATTTTCACGCCGAGGTGGTGAAGGCGCTGACGGAATCCGGACGATATAAGGCGATCACGGTACCCGGACCCGGCGTGGCCCGTATTCGAGTCGCCATTACCGATATCTCAAAGACGATACCCATTGCCAACATCCACCCCGCGACGAAGCTATCGGGCGTCGGCCTGGGCGGCGCGGCCATGGAGGCGGAAATGGTTGACTCAATCTCCGGCGAGCGGCTTGGGGCGGTAGTGGACTCACAATCAGGCGGGCGACTTGGGATCGTCGCCGGTCTGCAGACATACGGACACGCAAAGCAGGTCATGGATGGATGGGTCAAGCGGTTCGTGAAGCGCATGGATCACATCCACGGCTACACAGGCAAGTGACGATACGCGCCGATCCGGTCGCATGCCTGATCTGTACGCACCGCCACACGGACGACTGAGCCATTGCGACCAGCGTCCGGTAACGTTCCACAGGCTGGACTGGATCTGATCTGCACCGACCGGAACGATGAGAAGACCGAATGCGTTCATAACGGGGTTGGCGGCTCTCGTCCTGTTGGCCGTCATCCCTTTGGCGATCCGCGAGGCGCCGGAAAGCGGGCGGATGGTCTTTGCGGCGGAGGAACAAACCGTCGGGAGGCTGCCTGCCGTCGATTCGGAAGAGGAGGAGACCACAGCACCGGTCACCCTCGACGGTCTCGTGTTACTCCGCGTGCGCGGGACCTCATCCTTTCCCGCAAAGAGGCGTGCCGCCGAGATTGAAGAGCGTATCCGGGCGGCTGCGGGCGATCCTGGATTCCGCACCGACGCCCTGCGCGTGGTCGATTCCGACGTCTTCGTGGAGATCCTGGCGGGAGACCAGCGGCTCATGGTGGTATTCGACGCCGACGCACGGCCGGAACGGCTGTCCCGGAAGGAGCTGGCGCTCATTTACGTCAGGCAGATTCGCGAGGCCGTCCAGGGGTACCGTGCCGCGCGGGAGCCACGACGCTTGGTGCGCGGCGCGGTGTATGCGCTGGCAGCGACGGCCGTCCTGGCCGTGGCAGTGGCCGGCGTCGCATGGCTGTTCCGGCTCCTGAATACGCTTCTGGATCGGCGATTCCGTACGCGCATCAGGTCGGTCGGGGTCCAGTCGTTTCAGATCGTCCGAGCGGAGCGGATCTGGGAGGCGCTACTCGGCACCGTCCGCTTTGGGCGGGTGCTGATCCTGCTGACGGTCGTCATCGTATATCTGGAGTTCGTCCTGGGCCTGTTCCCCTGGACGCGATTTCTCGCCAGTGAGATTTTCGATCTCGTGGTCGGCCCCGTGAGGACGATGGGCGCGGCTATCCTCGCCGCCATTCCCAACCTGATCTTTCTCGTCGTCCTCACCGTGACGACGCGGTACGCGCTCAAACTGGTGCGCGCCTTCTTTGACGCGCTCGGGTACGGTACGTTCAGCCTGAAGGGATTCGAGCGGGAATGGGCGGCGCCGACCTACAAGATCGTGCGGCTGGCGATCGTCATCTTCGCCGTGGTGCTCGCCTACCCGTATATTCCGGGATCGGAGTCGGCCGCCTTCAAAGGCATGTCGCTCTTTCTCGGTGTCGTGTTTTCGCTGGGCTCCTCGACGGCGATAGCCAACCTGATCGCCGGCTACATGATTACCTACCGGCGGGCATTCCGGGTCGGCGACCGGGTGAAGATCGGCGACCAGATCGGCGATGTGATCGAAATGCGTCTGCAGGCGACGCATCTGCGGACGCCCAAGAACGAGGAGGTGATCGTCCCCAACTCCACCATCCTCAACGGCGAGGTCGTCAACTATAACACCCTTGCCCGCAAGGGCGGATTGATTCTGCATACGACTGTGGGGATCGGTTACGAGACCCCATGGCGGCAGGTCGAGGCCATGCTGAAGCTGGCCGCCGACCGCACCCCGGGCCTGCTCAAAGAGCCGCCGCCGTTTGTCCTCCAGAAATCTCTGGGAGATTTCGCGGTAACCTACGAGGTCAACGTGTACTGCGATAACCCTCAGGCTATGGTTCAGCTCTACACCGCCCTGCACCGGAACATCCTGGACCTCTTCAACGAGTACGGCGTGCAGATCATGACACCGGCCTACGAGCGCGACCCGGAGCAACCCAAGGTGGTACCGAAGGAATACTGGTTTGCCGCGCCCGCCACACCGTCAGATCCCGAGGCGGGCGGCAGTGTGACGGAGCAAGTGGAAGGCGTGCGAAGGCCCGATCCCTGAAACCCCGGTCGAATGAACCGACACGCCGCCGGGACGCAGGTCAAGACAACGTACCTCGCGGGCGCAGTAGCCTTGTTGACAGGCATTGAACTGCCTGATAAGGTGTTAGCAGATACGTCCTGTCTGCCTGGGTAAAAGTGCCAGGCTGCTATCATCCCTCCACCACGAAGGATGGGGTGCTGCTCATGAGCGATCGCCGTCGTTCACGGACACGCCACGGGCCACATTGGCTCGCACCCGAATCCTTTGCGCTCCCATGACGAACCCATTGCGCCAGGCCATAGTGCTCGGCTTCGATCGTCCGACGGGCAATACGCTCCTGATTCGGCTCGCGGGTAACTGGACGATCGAGGCAAAGCTCCCGTCCATCTTGGAGGCGCAGCGGCAGATTGAGGCGAGCCCACCCAGCGGGCGAATCGCCTTTGACGCCCGGGACCTGACAGCTTGGGACAGCAGCCTTCTGATCTTCCTCACCAAACTGATCGCTGAAGCCGAGCATCGCGGGATCGAGATCGATCGGGCAGGCCTGCCTGAGGGCGTCAGACGGCTGCTCACCCTGGCCACTGCGGTGCCTGCGCGCAAAGATACGGCTCAGGCAAGCGGGCAGGTCTCTCCGCTCACCCGTGTGGGGATGGGCGCCCTTGGCGCGTCGCGAGAAGCGACGGTCATGCTCGCCTTCCTGGGAGAAGCGTCCGTTGCCTTCCTCAAGTTCTTCCTGGGACGAGCGCGGTACCGGCGCTCGGATCTCCTGCTGGTCATCCAGGAGGTTGGAGCACAGGCGCTGCCCATCGTCACACTGATCAGCTTTCTGGTGGGGGTGATCCTGGCCTACGTCGGGGCGATACAGCTCCAGCAGTTCGGCGCCCAGGTCTACGTTGCGGATCTTGTGGGGATCGCTATGACCAGGGAGATGGGCGCGATGATGGCGGCCATCATCATGGCCGGCCGGACCGGCGCGGCCTTCGCCGCCCAACTCGGGACGATGCAGGCGAATGAGGAGATCGACGCGCTGACGACGCTCGGCATCCCGGCGATGGAGTTCCTGGCCCTGCCCCGGATGCTCGCGTTGGCTTTGATGATGCCGCTCCTGTGCGTGTACGCCGATCTCCTCGGGATCATGGGCGGGGCAGCCGTAGGGATCGGCATGCTGGACATCGGCCCGACCCAATATTACCTGCGCACGGCGGAGGCCGTGGGGCTCGACAGCGCCCTGGCGGGGCTCATCAAGGCCTCGGTCTTCGGTGTGCTGGTGGCGATCGCCGGGTGCCTCCGGGGGATGCAATGCGGGCGAAGTTCCGCCGCGGTGGGGGCGGCGACCACCTCGGCGGTGGTGACCGGGATCGTCCTCATTATCGTGTCGGACGCGCTCATGACCATCATCTTTAACCTGATCGGGCTCTAAGGAGGCGGCCGCACGATGGCCTCACCGGAGGCTCGCATCGAGGTCCGCGACCTGGATATGCTCTACGGTGATCGAGTGATCCAGCGTTATCTCAGCTTCACGGTGCGCCGGGGCGATATCTTCGTCGTGATGGGGGGGAGTGGCTGCGGCAAGAGTACGCTGCTCCGGCATATGATCGGGCTGATCCAACCGGCGCGAGGGGAGGTGTTCTATGACGGTCGAAGCCTCTGGGCCACCGAGCCGGCCGAACGGGAGCAGATGATGCGACGCTTCGGCGTGCTCTACCAGAGCGGCGCCCTCTGGAGCTCGATGACGCTGGCTGAGAACGTCTCCCTTCCGATCGGAGAGTACACCGATCTAAACCCCGCCCAGATCCGGGAGCTCGTCTCGCTGAAGCTCGCGCTGGTGGGGCTCGCCGGCTTCGAGGAGTTCTACCCTTCGGAGATCAGCGGGGGCATGCGCAAGCGGGCAGGCCTGGCCCGCGCCATGGCGCTGGACCCGGACATCCTCTTCTTTGATGAACCCTCGGCGGGCCTGGACCCGATCAGCTCGCGCCTCCTGGACGACCTGATCCTCGAGCTTCGGGACAGCCTGGGCGCCACCGTAGTGATCGTCACGCACGAACTCCCCAGCATCTTTGCCGTCGCGACCAATTCGGTCTTCCTGGACGCGGACACCAAGACCATGATTGCCGCCGGCGATCCGAAGGAGTTGCTCGAACACCCGCCGGACCCCAAGGTCCGGCGTTTTCTCACCCGCGGCGAGTCGGAAGGACGATGAAGCATGGCTAAGAAAGCGAACCCGGCCCTGATCGGAGCATTCGTCCTGGGAGCGATCGGTCTTGCCGCCGGCGGCCTGGTAGTGTTCGGCGGCGGGAAGTTTTTCCGGCAAACCCAGGTGTGGGTCGCGTACTTCCCTGAGTCGGTCAAGGGCCTGTCCGTAGGCTCGCCGGTTACGTTCCAGGGTGTGAAGATAGGGTCCGTTACCGACGTCAAAGTAGTCTTGGACCCAAAGGAAATGAAAGCCAGCACGCCGGTCTTCTTCGAGATCGAGGCCGATCGGTTCACGCCTGTCCCGGGCGTGCAGATCAGGTTTGAGAAGGGCGCCACGGGGGCAAAGATCCTGATCGAGCGTGGCCTGCGCGCTCAACTGGAAACTCAGAGCTTCGTAACGGGCCAGTTGGCGATCGCCCTGGGCTTGCACCCGGGCACGCCGATCCATTTGACCGGGCTCAACCCCGACCTTTTCGAGATGCCGACGATCCCATCGAGTACGGAAAAGCTGACCACAACTATCGAACACCTCCCCATTGACGAGATTGCCCAGTCCGTGCTCAAGGCGACGCAAGGGGTGGACCGGCTTGTCAACGCGCCGGAGCTGAACGAGACCATTCGCTCCCTGAGCGCCGCGGCCCGCGACCTCCGGGAGCTGGCACAGCACATGGACGCCGAGGTAAGACCACTGGCGAACGAAGTCGCCACGACGCTCGACGCCACACGCGACACCCTGAAGGACACCCAAAAGCTGGTCCGGGACGTAGGCGGGCAGGTGAGGCCGATGGCCGCGAGCATAGAGAAGACGTTGACCGCGGCACAGGCCGCCCTCGAGGGGGCGCAGCGAACCATGGTGACGGTCAACGAAACGGTCGCCGAGACATCCTCCATGCAGTACGAGCTGACAGGTACTCTCCGGGAGCTCTCGACTGCGCTTCGGTCTATCCGAACGCTGAGCGATTACCTCGAAAGGCACCCCGACGCGCTGCTGTTCGGCAAGGGTGCGGCGGGAGGCAAGTGATGCGTATCTTCGTCAAGCGCTTAGTA
Organism: Candidatus Methylomirabilis lanthanidiphila; assembly: GCA_902196205.1. Classification (NCBI taxonomy): domain Bacteria; phylum Methylomirabilota (SeqCode); class Methylomirabilia (SeqCode); order Methylomirabilales (SeqCode); family Methylomirabilaceae (SeqCode); genus Methylomirabilis (SeqCode); species Candidatus Methylomirabilis lanthanidiphila. The sequence goes on from CABIKM010000015.1 coordinate 22,900, forward strand.
ATGCTGGCGCTGGGTGGTTGGGTGGTCGTGGCTGCGGGCTGCGCCGGCTCGCCGCCCACGAGGTTCTATGTGTTGACTCCGGTGGCGGGCATGGAGGCATCCGATCCCGCCGTGCCGGTCAAGGACGGCATTGCCGTCGGGATCCGTCGGGTGGCTCTGCCGGACTATCTCGATCGGCCGCAGATCGTGACTCGCTCCAGTCCGAACACGCTGGACCTTGCGGAGTTCGACCGCTGGGCGGCGCCCCTTGGGGAGGCGTTTCCCCGTATGCTCGCCGAGAACCTGGCCGGCATGATCCCGTCGGATCGCGTGACCGTATTCCCCTGGCTGAGAAGCGTGCAGCCGGATTATGAAGTGACCGTAGAGGTAACACGGTTCGAGGGGCGGCTCGGCAGTGAGTGCGCGCTGGTTGCCCGCTGGACCGTCATCGGTGGAGAGCGTAAAGTTCCGGTCGCCACGGGGACGTCGAGACTGCGCGAGTCGGCGGGCGGCGACTACGAAGCCCTGGTGGCGGCCCAGAGTCGTCTGATCGGCGCGCTCAGCCGGGAGATCGCGGTGGCGGTGAAGGCGATCCCACGCGAGGGAACGCAATAAAAGACAAGAGCAACCGAGCTGGTTTCTCGTGAGATTTTATAATCGAACGTCAACGACGCCATGCCGAACCAGAAAGACATCAAAAGGAGACTACAGATGAACCCGGAGCAGCATCGTCTGGAGGAGGCGCGTGCCCAAGGCGTGCCATGGCGGAAATGGGGACCCTACCTAAGCGAGCGGCAGTGGGGGACGGTACGCGAGGATTACAGTGAGAACGGCGATGCCTGGAATTTTTTTACCCACGATCATGCCCGCTCGCGCGCCTATCGCTGGGGTGAGGACGGCATCGCCGGCATCTCCGACGACAAGCAGGGTCTCTGTTTCGCGCTGGCGCTGTGGAATGGGAAGGACCCGATCCTCAAGGAACGGCTGTTTGGCCTCACCAACAGCGAAGGCAATCATGGCGAGGACGTGAAAGAGTACTACTTCTACCTCGACAGTACGCCGACTCACTCGTACATGAAGTGCCTCTACAAGTACCCGCAGGCGGCCTATCCCTATGCAGACCTGGTCGAGACCAACCGGCGTCGTACCCGCAGCGACATGGAGTACGAGCTCCTCGACACCGGCGTCTTCAAGGGCGACCGCTACTTTGATGTCTTCGTGGAATATGCCAAAGCCGGGCCGGAAGAGATCCTGTTGCAGATCACGGCCGCCAACCGGGGGCCGGACGCGGCGGAGTTACATCTTCTGCCGACACTCTGGTTCCGGAATGATTGGGCGTCGTGGATTGCCGCCTCCAACAGAGCGGTCGAGAAACCGCGCATTGAGCAGATCAAGGCGGCAGCGGGAACGAGTGCGGTCGCGGCAACACATTCGCGGCTGGGTGAATACATCCTGGTCTGCGATGGCGAGGCGCCGCTGCTCTTTACCGAGAACGAAACCAACAACCGACGGCTCTTTCCCAGTCAACCCGATATCGCGCCATACGTCAAGGACGGCATCAACAACTGCGTGGTCCAGGGCGATCAGGGCGCCGTGAACCCCGACAAGCAGGGCACTAAGGTGGCTGCGCACTATCGGCTCACGGTCGGCCCCGGCCAGTCGGCGACCGTGCGGCTGCGCCTGATCGGCCAGGCTGCGGCTGCTACGAGCGGAAAAACCAAGACCGCCCCATCCTGTTTCGGCCAGGAGTTTGATAAGATTCTGGCCGCCCGTCTGGAGGAGGCGGACGAATTCTATCGCTCGGTGACCCCGCCGTCCGTCTCCCCGGATGCGGCCAATGTGATGCGCCAGGCGCTGGCCGGCATGTTGTGGAGCAAGCAGTTCTTCTTCTTCGACGGCGACAACTGGCTGGATGAGCACCATTCCAACCCGCTCCATCACGGCTATCGTTACGGCCGGAACTCGGACTGGTTCCACATGCTGAACGAGGATATCATCTCCATGCCCGACAAATGGGAGTACCCCTGGTACGCGGCCTGGGACCTGGCCTTCCACACCCTCCCGATCGCAATCGTGGACCCCCATTTCGCCAAGGAGCAGATGGAACTGATGCTGCGCGGTGTCTACCTGCACCCGAACGGGCAACTGCCCGCTTACGAGTGGAACTTCAGCGACGTGAACCCCCCCGTTCACGCCTTTGCCACCCTGTTCCTCCATCGCACCGAGCAGGCCCTCCGTGGCGAGACCGACCTCGATTTCCTCAAGTCGGCGTTCAACAAGCTGTTGTTGAACTTCACCTGGTGGGTGAACCGCAAGGACCGATTCGGAAAAAACGTGTTCGAGGGCGGCTTCCTCGGCCTCGACAACATCGGCGTCTTCGACCGCAGCGCACCGCTGCCCACTGGGGGCTACCTGGAGCAGGCGGACGGCACGGCCTGGATGGCCTTTTTCACCCAGAACATGGCCGAGCTTGCGGTAGAGCTCGCCGCTCACGACCGCAACTACGAGGACATGGTGGCCAAGTTTATCGAGCATTTCTACTTTATTGCCGCGGGGATGAACCGGGCGGGACAGGACGGGATGTGGGACGAGGAGGACGGCTTCTACTACGACCTGCTGCGGCTCCCGGACGGCAGCTCCACACGGCTCAAGGTGCGCTCGATGGTGGGGCTCCTCCCTCTGTGCGCCACGACGGTCGTTGAACAATGGCAGCGGGAGCGCATCCCGAAGATGATGGCCCAACTCACTGAACGCATCCGCCGGATGCCCGAGCTGCGGGACACCGTCCATCCCACTGGTCCCGGTCATTGGGGCGTCGCCGACCGCGGAATTATAGCCCTGATCAACCCGGAACGGCTGCGCCGGATTCTCTCCAAGATGCTCGACGAGAACGAGTTCCTGAGCCCCTACGGTATCCGCTCGCTCTCAAAGTTTCATGAGCGGAACCCCTATGTCTTCCATGCGAATGGCCAGGAGCACAGGGTGGACTACCTGCCGGCCGAGTCGAATACCGGCATGTTCGGCGGCAACTCCAACTGGCGAGGCCCGGTCTGGATGCCGGTGAACGCGATGATCATCCGGGCGCTACTGAATTTCTACCTATACTACGGCGACAACTTCAAGATCGAATGTCCCACCGGATCCGGGAAGATGATGAACCTCTTCGAGGTGAGTAAGGAGATTGCGGATCGGCTGACCCGGATCTTTCTGCGGGATGCGCAGGGGCGGCGTCCCGTCTATGGCGGGACGGAGACGTTCCAGACCGACCCGCACTGGCGCGACTGCATCCTCTTCTACGAGTACTTCCATGGCGACAACGGGGCCGGGCTCGGGGCGAGCCATCAGACCGGCTGGACCGGGCTCGTAGCCAAAATCATCCAGCTTTACGGCCTGCTGGATCCCCAGCGAATCCTGGAAGGCGGCAAGATGGCGGCCTTCGGCCGAGTTGCTGGAGGCCGCTGATATGCGCGCGCCACTGTATCCTGCGCTCTATCAGATCAATACCCGCGTCTGGCTGACGGAACTGTCCAGGGCCTTGGGTCGGCCGACCACGCTGGATGATATTCCAGACCCCGAACTGGACCGCGTGGTCCAGATGGGGTTCGACTGGGTCTGGCTCCTCAGTGTCTGGCAGACCGGCCTGGCTGGGCAGCGGATCTCGCGCAGCAATCACGAATGGCGGCGAGAGTTCGAGGAGACGCTGCCGGATCTGCGGGAGGAAGACATCGCCGGCTCCGGGTTCGCCATCATCGGCTACACGGTCCATCCTGATCTGGGCGGAGAGGCGGCGCTGGCGCGACTGCGCGAGCGCCTCAGGGCGCGCGGCCTCTCGCTGATGCTCGACTTTGTGCCTAACCACACCGGCCTGGATCACCCCTGGGTGGAGGACCATCCCGAGTATTACGTCCCAGGCACCGAGCCGGACCTGGCGCAGGCGCCGCAGAACTATATTCGGGTCAATCAGAGTGGGGGTGACCTGATCCTGGCGTACGGACGGGACCCGTATTTCTCCGGCTGGCCGGACACACTGCAGCTTGACTATAGCAATCCGGCCACGCAGGAGGCGATGATCGGCGAACTGCTGAAAATCGCCGGGCAGTGCGATGGTGTGCGCTGCGACATGGCGATGCTGGTACTGCCGGACGTCTTCGAGCGGACCTGGGTCCGCCGCGCGCCGCTGTTCTGGCCAGAGGCGACCCGGCGAGTCCGGGAGCGGGCCCCGCGCTTTCGCTTCATGGCGGAGGTCTACTGGGACCTGGAATGGACGATGCTGCAGCAGGGGTTCGACTACGCCTACGACAAGCGGCTGTACGACCGCCTGCGCGAGGGCCACGCCCGGCCGGCGCGCGAGCACCTGTATGCCGGGCTCGACTACCAGAACAGGCTCGCCCGATTCCTGGAAAACCACGACGAGCCCAGGGCTGCCGCGACCTTCACACCCGGCATGCACGAGGCCGCCGCCGTCATTACGTACCTGTCACCGGGCCTGCGGTTCTTCCATCAGGGACAGTTCGAGGGGCGGAAGAAGCGTATCTCGCCGCACCTGGTCCGCGCCCCCTTAGAGCCTGCTGACGGATCGCTGCAACAGTTCTACGACGGCCTCCTGGCGGTACTCCGGCAGCCCGCCATGCGCGACGGCCAGTGGCGCCTGCTCGACTGCGTGCCGGCCTGGGACGACAACTGGACGTCGGACTGCTGCATCGCCTGGGTCTGGGAGGTCCAGGACGGCCAGCGGCATCTGATCGTGGTCAACTACGCCGGGAACCAGAGCCAGTGCTACGTCCGTCTCCCGTGTGCTGACCTGACCGGCCGCGCGGTGCGGCTCAAGGACCTGATGGGTCCCGCCGGCTACGATCGCGACGGAGGCGACCTTACATCGCGGGGCCTCTACCTGGACCTGCCCCCGTGGGGCTACCACGTGTTCGAGGTGACCAGCCCATGACGGATAGGTTCCGGATATGGTCCCATCGGCTCGGCTTGCGAATTGGTCTGCTGGTGAGTGCGCTGGTCCTTGGCGGCTGTATGAGCTATGGGGCGTTAACGCTCGATCGGGACCGGCTCGACTTCACCGGCGCGGTAGCCAATTCCTGGAAGCAGCAGACGCTGCTGAACATCGTCAAGCTGCGCTATGCCGACACCCCGATCTTCGTGGACATCGGGCAGATCGTCGCCGCCTACCAGGTGCAGGTGGCGGGTTCGGCAGCCGGCACGATCATCCCCGGCGGGGGTACCGGCAATCCGAGTTTCTTCAGTCTCGGGACAGCCGGCAGCTTCATGGATCGTCCGACCATCACCTATACGCCGTTGACCGGCTCGGCGTTCCTCAGGACGCTGATGACGCCGATTCCGCCGGTGCGGCTGTTCGAACTGATCGACGCGGGCTATGCTGCGGATCTCCTGGTGCTCGTGGCGGTGCAGGAGATCAACGGAGTATCAAATCGACGGACGGGCTTCCGCGCCCAGGACATGGACCCGCACTTTGTGCAAATCCTCACAGCGCTGCGACGGATCCAGGAGTCCGGTGCCGTGGGGTTCCGGATCGAGGTTGACAAGGAGACGGGCAAGCGGGAACGACTGGTCATGTTTTTCACCAAGCGCGAGATCACACCGGAGACCGAAAAGGAGCGACAGACACTCAGGAAGCTCCTCCACCTGCACCCGGAGCGGATGGACTTTCTGATCACCTACGGATCGGACACGGACCGCGACGACGTGATCGCCATCCAGACCCGTTCGGCCATGCAGATTCTCAATGTTATGGCATCGTACATCAGCGTGCCTGAGGAACATGTGCGAAACGGTCGAGCTTTTCAGGCTCCGGCCTCGTCGCCGGACGCCCCGCCGCCTGTCATTCGCATTGCGAGCGGCGCGTCCCGCCCGGATGGTCCGTTTGTTGCCGTTCACTACCGTGACCTCTGGTACTGGATCGACGACCATGATCTCCGGTCCAAAGGGGTGTTCACGTTCCTGCTGATCCTGATGACGCTGGCGGAGACGGGCGAGAAACCGCCGCCCCCGCAGCTCACGATCCAGACCAATTGAGCACACGTGTGGGAACGAACACCATGAACTCGCAGGTCACCAGATATTGCGTTCAGGGTGTTGGCGCGGTGTTCCTTGGCTTCGCCCTCCTCATCCTGATCCTGGTGCGCCAGGCGAGCGCGCAACTCTCCGAGGTCCCTCCTACGTGGGGGGGCCACATCCGGGATCGTACCCGGCTGACCGGGAGTTGGTTCGGACTGCGGGATGAGATGGGGAAAAAGGGCGTGGTGCTGGACATCGACATTCTGCAGGTTCCCCAGGGCGTCGCGAGCGGCGGCCTGGACACCGTCGCGGAGTACGGGGGTCTGGCCGAGTATACCCTCAACATGGATACGCAGAAGCTGAGTCTCTGGCCAGGAGGCTTCTTCACGGTCCAAGCCATGAGCAGCTTCGGGCAAAACGTCGATAGCGGCTCAGGGGCATTGATTCCGCCCGACATGGTCCTGCTTCTGCCCGATTTCGGGAATGAGACGACCGGCCTCATGAGTCTGTCGTTCACGCAGTTCCTCAGCCCGAAGTTCGGCCTGTTTGCGGGCAAGCTCTCCGCGCTCGGCGCGGACACCAACGAGTTTGCCCATGACTACCATTCCCAGTTTCTGAACGCCGGCCTGAATCTCAATATGACCCTCGCCCTGTTCCCGTTCACCGGCTACGGCGGCGGACTGATCATCCTCCCCTGGGAGGGAGCCGTATTTTCGGCCAGCGTCATGGACCCGAGCGGGAGGGCGACAAACAACAACGTCGGCGATGCATTTGAGGATGGGGTACTCGTTGCTGCTCAGGGTCGGGTTACCATCAAACCCTTCGGCTTGATCGGTCACCAACTCCTAGGATTCGGATGGAGCGATAAGAAGCGCGTGTCGCTCGATCAGGACCCGTCCAACATCGCCCAACTGCTCCTCACCCAGCGGTTCCCTCGATTAGCGGACCCTGGACCGGCTCTCACCCGGATCCTCGAGCGCTTCTTTCCGGAGCTGCTCGTTCCGACCAAGCCGCCCAACACCCAGAATCACACATGGTCCATCTTCTATAACTTCGACCAATACCTCTGGAGCCCGGAGGGATACCCGGATCGGGGGATCGGCATCTTGTTCAGGTTCGGGGCCTCCGACGGCGAAGCCAACCCCATCAAGTACGCCTATAACGTCGGGGTCGGCGGCAAGGGGGCCGTGCCGGGGCGGCCTCTGGACAGTTTCGGGATCGGCTGGTCGCGGGTGAACCTCAGCGACAGTTTCGTTCCGTTCTTGCGCAGCCGGCTGAATCTGGGTCTCAATAAGGAGGACGCGGTCGAGCTCTACTACACCGCCCAGATCACCCGGTGGCTCAACGCGACAGCGGATCTCCAGATCATCAACCAGGCTCTCAACAAGACGCTCGATTCGTCCGGCCAGCTCAAGAATGTGGGTACGACCGTCGTACTGGGGCTCCGACTCTACGCGCGCTTCTAATCGTATAACCCTGGTGAAATGGGATCGTCATAGATGTTCCAGCGGTCGGTTCGAATGGTGCAGCCGGCAGCGGCGAACACAGATCGTGCCGATTGGCGCCTCCGGCACACTGAACGGTGCTGCGCTGCGCCAAAGATTCGAGGCTTGTGTTGCCCGGTGAGAGGGGCTGAGAAAGGAGACACCATGAGGTACACGCACAAGATCTATCTCGCCCTAGTTGGCTCGTTTACTGCTCTGATGTTGGCGGGTACGGCGGCGCCCGGCTTCGCCCAGGGAGGCGCTCCCGGCAAGGTCGTGCTGCCGGCTAACCGCATAGTGCTGCCGATCCCGGAGCCGCGGTACCCGCACAGCGCGGTACTCAACGCCCGCAACGCCACGCCGCCGCCACGGTTCGAGGTGAAGGCGCCGGCCAAGGCGCCCAACGTGTTGATCGTGCTGATCGACGACATGGGGTTCGGCCAGTCCGGCGCCTTCGGCGGACCCATCCGGATGCCGACGGTGGAGCGCCTGGCCGCGGGCGGGCTTCGCTATAACCAGTTCCACACTACGGCGCTGTGCTCGCCGACTCGCGCTGCGTTGCTCACCGGCCGCAACCATCATGTGAACAACCTTGGCTCGATCACGGAGACAGCCACAGCGTTCCCCGGACAAACCGGCCAGCGCCCCAACAGCGTGGCGCCGCTGGCCGAGATGCTCCGGCTGAACGGCTACAGCACCGCCGCCTTCGGCAAGTCCCATGAGACCGCGGCTTGGGAGGTCAGCCCCTCCGGCCCGACCGACCGCTGGCCGACCCGATCCGGCTTCGACAAGTTCTACGGCTTCATCGGCGGCGAGACCAACCAGTGGGCGCCGCTGATCTACGAGGGACTAAACCACGTCGAGCCGCCGACGGACCCCAACTACCATTTTATGACCGACATGACCAACCAGGCCATTGCCTGGGTGCAGTACCAGAAATCGCTCACGCCGGACAAGCCGTTCTTCATCTACTTCGCGCCTGGCGCCACCCACGCCCCGCACCACGTGCCGAAGGCGTGGATCGTGAAATACAAGGGCAAGTTCGACCAGGGATGGGACGCGCTGCGCGAAGAGACGCTGGCGCGGCAGAAGCGGCTGGGCGTAGTGCCGCCGGAGACAACGCTCGCGCCCAAGCCGGCGGCCATCACGGACTGGGCCGCGCTGAGCCCGGATGAGAAAAAACTTTTTGCGCGCCAGATGGAGGTGTTTGCCGGGTTCGGCGAGTACACCGATACGGAGATCGGCCGGCTGGTCCAAGCCATCCAGGACGTGGGCCAACTCGACAATACGCTCATCTTCTACATCGTCGGCGACAACGGGGCGAGCGCCGAAGGGGGTATAAACGGGCTGTTCAACGAGTACACGTACTTCAACCAGGTGCCCGAGACCGTCCAGGATGTCCTTAAACATTACGATGAGCTTGGCGGGCCGACGACCTACCCCCATTACGCTGCCGGATGGGCGGTAGCGGGCGATACGCCCTTCACCTGGACGAAGCAGGTCGCCTCGAACTACGGCGGTACTCGCAACGGGATGGTGATCCACTGGCCCAAGGGCATCGCCGCGAAGGGCGAGGTGCAATCACAGTGGCACCACGTCATCGACATTGCGCCGACCATCCTGGAGGCGGCCGGCCTGCCGGAGCCGAAGAGCGTGAATGGGACGCCCCAGACCCCCATCGAGGGCGTAAGCATGGTGTACACCTTCACGGACCCCAAAGCACCGAGCCGGCACACGACGCAGTACTTCGAGATCTTCGGCAACCGGGCCATCTACCATGAAGGGTGGTTGGCCGGCACCGTCCACCGGGCGCCTTGGGAATACACAAATCGGGCAACGTTCGAGAACGACGCCTGGGAACTGTACGACACGCGGACGGACTTCAGCCTGGCCGACGACCTAGCCGCGAAGAACTCTGAGAAGCTCAAGGAGTTGCAGTCGCTCTTCCTGAAGGAGGCAGTCACGTACTCCGTGCTACCGCTTGATGACCGGCTCCTGGAGCGATTTAACGCCGCTATGGTCGGGCGGCCTGACCTGATGGCCGGCCGGACGTCGCTGACGGTCTACCAGGGTATGACGGGGATGTCGGAGAACGCGTTCATCAACCTGAAGAATCGGTCGCATACGATCACCGCCGAGGTGGAAATCCCGCAGAAGGGGGCGAACGGCGTGATTCTCGCCCAAGCCGGTCGCTTCGGCGGTTGGAGCCTCTACGTGAAGGACGGTAAGCCGACGTACACCTACAACCGGCTGGGGCTGGAGCGCTACACCGTGGCTACCACGCAGGTGTTGCCGGCCGGGACGGCGACGATCCGCTATGAGTTCGTCTATAACGGCGGCGGCATGGGCAAGGGTGGGACGGGCACGCTTTTCGTCAACGGCAAGAAGGCTGCAACGGGACAGATCGAACGCACTCAGTGCTGTGCGTTTTCGGCTGATGAAGGCGCTGACGTTGGCGCCGATGAAGGCACGCCCGTCACTGAGGTCTACACGGCGCCCTTCAGGTTCTCCGGGAAGATTACCAGAGTGACGATCGAGGTCGGCGAGACGAAGACCGCTGACCAAGGCAACCCCGAGCACACTCATAACGCCGCCACTCTGAAGCGGGCGCCGGCCGATTGACGTTGTGACCTGGGTGCGACGGTTGCCCGTGCGTGTCGGCGGTGGTGGTGTCGTTGCTTTGAACGTGTTACGGTTTGATACAGTCTGGCCAGCATTGCGGTCCAAGGTGTTGATTCGCCCGGCAACGCGAACGCGGAATCGCAGACGTACGGCCGTGCCGGGCAAATTATGGACGGGTGACTGCGCGGTTTATCGAGCGCCACGATCACCTCTCCACGGGTATGCAGAAAAGTGGCGGCACGCGCCGATCCGGCCAGGCATCCCTGATCCGTACCGCCGCCTCACAGATAACCCGATCACTCGAATGGAGGAGGTGCCCGACATGAGACCATCTATTCGGAACTCCACACCCCCGCGGTCCAGACTACGGCGACTTTCAGCGTGGCGACCACCATGCGCACCGCTCAGATCATCGTTGATCAGCGACGGGCAGCGTTCCAAAGACAGGGCTGGATCTGGTCTGCGCGACCGGCGCCGCTCCCCGACATCGAGATAGTAAAGCGAGCGGGAAAGGAGAACAGTCGTGAGACCGGCAATCCGTTCCATCCCCCTCGGACTCGGCGTCGCCATGCTCCTCCTGGCAACCGGTTGCCAAACTGTGGCTACCACACGCAAACAGGACATCGGCGCTCCCAGGTAACCGCCCTCCGACCCGGCACGGGTGAAGATCCTGCGCGAGGAGCCCACGCGCCCTCACGTGCGCCTGGGGGAAGTCCGGGCCGAGCCCTCCTCTGAAAGCGTGGATGTCACCAGGATCGAGGACACCCTGCGCAAAGAAGCCGCCAAGCTGGGGGTCGACGCTGTCGTTGTGGTATACGACCGTACCCGGATCACCGGCGCTTACCTCACCGGACCATGGTGGGGGCGCTCCCTGCAGACGATCGAAGGGCGCGTCGTGATTGCCGTTGCCATCAAGTACCAGTGACTCAGGCGCGAACGTTCGGACAGATCGACGGCTTACAAGTCGTACGGGCAGCCGACATGGAGCGATCTCTAATGGTGGATATGGTGCGCGCGGAACTTCCGCGCGGTTCTCTCAAGACTTGATCAAGTCGATTCGAGGTTCATAGCCAACTTTCATAGCGAAAAGGAGGCTGCCATGTTCAATCGACGGATGTTTGCACAAAGTATAAAGATACTCGCGATTCTCGTAGCGGCTGCCTTGGCCATGCCGCTTCAGCCGGCGGCGGCGCAAGATATCACACGCGGAACGACAACCGGCCAGACCACGGCCAAGGGATTCGATCATCCTAATCAGTTTCTGCACATGCAGCCGAAGCAGATCGCCGACAACATGGAGCCGGTGATCCCGCACCCTGACCAGGAAAAGGATGCGCGGCAGAAGCTCGCCAATCTGGAAAAGAGGTTCGGCAAGAAACCGAATATTCTGATTTTTCTGATGGACGATGTGGGCTGGATGGACCCCGGCTTCAACGGTGGCGGTGTGGCGGTGGGCAATCCCACGCCGACCATGGACAAGCTGGCGCAGGGGGGTCTGATTTTGACGTCCGGGTACTCGACGCCGAGTTGCACGCCCACCCGTGCCAGCATTCATACCGGGCAGAATCCGCTGCACCACGGCCTCCTGTTTCCACCGATGTACGGGCAGCCCGGTGGACTGGAGGGCGCGGTGACGATTGCGAACATTCTCGGAACACTGGGGTACTACACCCAGGGTGTAGGCAAATGGCACATGGGCGAAAACGACGCGTCCCAACCGCAGAATGTCGGCTACGACGATTACTACGGCTTCCTTTCGGTCTCGGACATGTACACCGAGTGGCGCGATGTCTATTTCAACCCGGAGATCGCCCTGAGCCCGTCGCGGTTCGCCATGATTCAGCACATGCCGTTCAACCACAACAACGTGCACTGCGTGAAGGGCAAGAGCGGATGCGGGAATACTTACGAACTCAATCTCACGACGATCAAGGATCTCGACCAGGACTGGGCCGCCTACAGCGAGACATTCATTCACAGGATGGCCAAGGGCAAGCAGCCGTGGTTCCTGTACCACGCCACGCGCGGCTGCCACTTCGACAACTACCCGAACGACAAGTACGCCGGCCGATCGCCGGCGCGAACCGTCTACAGTGATTGCATCGTGGAGATGGACGACGTGCTGGCGCGTCTGGTCAAGGCGCTCGAGGACAGCGGGCAGTTGGAGAACACCCTGGTCTTTCTGAGCTCCGACAACGGCGCGGAGTGCGAAGTCCCGCCCCATGGCCGAAGTCCCTTCCGGGGGTGCAAGGGCTCGACCTGGGAAGGCGGGGTGCGCGTGCCGACCTTCGCTTATTGGAAAGGCATGATCACACCGCGGCGCTCCGATGGACTGTTCGATCTGCAGGACCTCTTCAACACCTCGACATCGATCGCCGGCGCGCCCGGTGCCGAGGTCGCCAGGTTCGTGCCCAAGAACCAGTACATCGACGGCATCGACCAGCTCTCGTTCCTGGTCGCGGACAACGGCGAATCCAACCGCCGCAGCCGTATCTACACCTTGTTGCAGTATCCCTCGGCCGTCCGCATCGATGAGTTCAAATGGCATGCAACCGTCGAGCTGGAGCGGGCGATCTTTCCGCGCGGTTACCAGGGCGGGTTCAGCGGCACCATCGTCCCACAAACCGGCGGGGGGACGATGGTCAATCTCTATACCGATCCGCAAGAGGACGTCAGCATCGGCATCCGGCACCCACCAGTCCTGTCGGTCCTGCAAGCCGAGGCTGTCCGGTATCAGGCGGTCCTGAAGAAGTATCCGCCGAGCAGCAAGATGGCCATCGAGCTGCAGAAGTGAAGCGCGGCGGGCAGCGTCGCCAGTTCGGGTGAAGTGACACAGCCCCACCTCAAGCAGTGAAAGGAGATCGCAATGGACACCATCGCTCTTCAGTATCGGCGGTTGGGGTTGCTCGGACCTCTGCTCATAGCACTCGTGCTGCCGGCATTTTGGGTCGGCAACACATGGGCCGAGGCGCCGCGCCACGCGGTGCTGCCCGCCCACGAGCCCGCGTTCAAGGGGAAGATCGGGCGTACGTACAGGGAATCGCAGCCCGATAAGATTCCGATCACCAAGGCGCCGGCGGGCGCTCCCAACATCCTGGTCATCCTCATCGATGATGCCGGTTTCGGCTCGTGGAGCACATTCGGCGGCCAGATTCCCACGCCGAACCTCGACCGGTTGGCGAAGACGGGATTGAGCTATACGCGCTTTCATACCACCGCGCTCTGCTCACCTACCCGCGCGGCGTTGCTCACCGGCCGCAACCACCATTCGGTCGGTACCGGCGTCGTCACAGAGATGGGCACCGCCTACCCGGGCTATAGCGGCCTCGCGCCCAAGAGCGCGGCGATGGTATCGGAAGTTCTTCGCCAAAGCGGCTACAGCACTGCATTCATCGGCAAGAACCACAACGTGCCGGACTGGGAGACGAGCGTATCCGGTCCGTTTGACCGCTGGCCAGGATTACAAGGCTTTGACCACTTTTACGGCTTTATCGGTGGAGAGGCGAACCAGTGGGCGCCGGGGATCTATCGCGACCACCAGCGGGTGGAGATGGAGATTCCGAAAGGTAAGGAAGGGCGCTACACCTTGAACGATGCACTGGCGGATGAGACCGTCAGCTACATCTACCAGCAGAAGTCGGTCACGCCGGATCGCCCGTTCTTCATCTATTACGCCCCCGGCGCCACCCACGCTCCGCATCATGTGCCCAGGGAGTGGATCGACAAGTTCAAGGGGCAGTTCGACCAAGGCTGGGACAGATACCGCGAGGAGACATTCCGGCGCCAACTCAAGCTGGGGGTAATTCCGCCGGGTACGAAGCTCACGCCGCGGCCCAAAGAGATCCCGGCCTACGACTCGCTGACTCGGGATCAGAAGCGTGTTGCCGCACGGCTGATGGAGGCGTTTGCGGCGTACACCGCACAGACCGATGACGAGGTGGGTCGCGTTCTCGATGCCATCGAGCAAGTCGGCCACCTGAATAACACGCTCGTCTTCTGGATCATCGGCGACAACGGCGCGTCCATGGAAGGCACGCCCTTCGGCGCATTCAACGAGTTGGCGGCCTTGGGGGGCATACGGGAGGATCCGGTCTTTATCGTGCAGCACCTGGACGAGATCGGCGGGCCGAAGGCGTATAACCACTTCCCGGTTGGTTGGGCCTGGGCTATGAACACGCCCTTCCAGTGGGGCAAGCAGGTCGCCTCGCATTTCGGCGGTACGCGCAATCCGATGGTAATTGCCTGGCCCGATCGCATCAAGCAGCGCGGCATTCGCACCCAGTTCCATCATGTCATCGACATTGTACCAACCATCCTCGAGGCGGCGAAGATTCCGAAGCCGAAGGAGGTCAACGGGGTCAGGCAAAAGCCTATCGAGGGCGTCAGCATGATGTACAGCTTCGACCGGGCGAACGCCGAAGGCACGCGGACGGTGCAGTACTTCGAACTGCTCGGAAACCGCGGGATCTACAAGAACGGCTGGTTTGCCGCCGTGCGGCATGGCCGCCTTCCCTGGATGATGGGACTCGGGTCGTCCGTGGGTCTCGACGAAGACACGTGGGAGCTTTACGACCTCACGCACGACTTCAGTCAATCCGACGACCTGGCTGCAAAGCATCCAAGAAGGCTCGAGGAGCTTCAGCAGGCGTTCTGGGTCGAGGCGAAACAATACCAGGTACTTCCCTTGGACGATCGGTTGGCCGAACGCTTCAATCCCGCGCTGCGTCCCAGCCTGATCGAGGGCCGAACGGTGTTTACCTACTATTCGGGCGCGCGCATCTCGGACAGTTCGGCCGCGCCGACCCAGAACCGGTCGCACACCATCACCGCTCATCTGGACATCCCGCAGGATGGGGCCGATGGGGTGCTGGTGGCTGTTGGGGGAGTCGCGGGCGGCTTCTCCTTCCACATCAAGGACAAACACCCCGTTTACGAATACCGTTTCGGCCCGGTTCCCACGAAGGTTACGAGCAGCGAGCCCCTGGCGTCGGGGCCGAATGTCATACGCATGGAGTTTCGCTACGATGGCGGCGGTCTGGGTAAGGGGGCGACGGTGTCGCTCTTTGTCAACGACAGGAAGGTCGCGGCGGGACGCCTCGACGCGACCATCTGGACGGGCAAGTATTCCGCGGACGAGACCTTCGACATCGGCGCCGACACCGGCTCGCCCGTCAGCGACGACTACGCCTCGCCGAATCGCTTCGGCGGCACGATCAAGAAGGTGATCGTCAGCCTTGGCGAACCTACGCCTACGGTCGCCGATCAAAAGACGCTGAAAGATATCGAGTAAATCGCAGGTGCGATGTCGATCACCTCTACCGCTCCCCGACTATTCATGATGACGCTTTGACCGTATGAGGTTCTGAGTGGTACTATTTTTCATCTCGTAAAGGCGCTGTCGGAGACGGGACGGTATCGGGTCGTTACCGCACCTAGGCCGGATGTGGCTCGTGTTCGGATCGCTATCACGGTCCTCATTGCGGATATCCACCCCGCGATCGGTCATGCCAGGCCGGTGATGGACGGGTGGGCCGAGCGGTTCGTGAAGCGTCTGGAGACCATCCGCGGGTATACGAAGCAGCCCGGCTCGCATGGCGATCCGGCGACATCGTCTGATCCCTTTCCTGACTCCGTATCACCGGGGAAAGATCCGTAACCCCCTTAACCTACCCACACCACGAAAGGAGCATGACCAATGCTGATGCTGCGCATCGTCCTGATGACTCTTGCCGTCGCTGTCGCCATGCCCGCCACGGCCCAGGAAAAGGGCACGAGCACCATGGAGATCCTCCGCCAGAAGGTCCAGACGGACAAGCGGCTGCTGGTGGCGGCTAATATGGACTTGACCGGGCCGCAGGAAAAAGCGTTTTGGCCTCTCTACGATGCCTATCAGAAGGACCTGGAGCAGATCGATAAGCGGCTGGCGAGGGTCATCGCCCACTATGCCGACGCCTACAACCAGGGCGCAGTGTCGAATGAGACGGCGAAGAAGCTGCTTGACGAGGCATTGGCCGTTGAGGAGGCCGAGGTCGCACTGAAGCGATCGTACGTCCCGCAGCTCGAACAAGTCCTCCCTGAGGCAAAGGTCGCACGCTACCTCCAGCTCGAGACTAAGATCCGGGCTCTGGTGCGTTTCGAGCTGGCCGATAAGATTCCCCTGGTGAAGTAACCTCGGGGCATTCACGCGTTCAGCGGTCGACTATTTGCGTCTGAGACCTCTTTGCTCAAACTCAAGCTTGAAGTGTAAAGCGGCGCGTCGAGGCAGCCGATGCTGCAACGGGTCAACTGACCATACAGCGAACAACAGCCATTGCGTCTTTTCACATTTGTCAGGAGGAGTCTATGAGATCTCTGACCACAGTGCTCTTGCTCAGTCTGGTTGCGCTCGCAATGGGCTGTGCCCCGTCCGTCACGGTGACACTTGATTACGATAAAGAAATGAACTTCGCAGCGCTGAACACGTTCGCCTGGCTGCCGATACCGGTTAATCCGCCAGCCAATGTCAAAGAGGCCTTGGAGCGCAATAGTCTGATGGACAAACGCATCCGGCGAGCGGTGGAGGCACAGTTGGCCGTCAAAGCGTATCACATGCACGAGACCAATCCAGACTTCATGATTACCTATCACATCGGCATTCAGGAGAAAATCGCCGTAACCGATTGGGGCTACGACTATGGTCGGAGAGGCTGGGGAGCGCCATCGAGAATCGACGTGTATCAGTACCAGGAGGGTACCTTGGTCCTGGATGTGATCGACTCACACAGTAAGCAGCTCATTTGGCGTAGCGTCGCGCAAGGCGTGATCGATCCCTCCGCCCCCATCGAGAAGCGCGAACAACGGCTCAACGACGTCGTGACAAGAATGTTGGCGGATTTTCCCCCAGCGGGAAAATGACGGCCGGAACGAATCGTAGCGGTAACTGCGGAGGTAGAAGGCAAAGGGCCAAGGGGATGTTCCGGCCGAGTTAGAGAGGAGGATTGAAGGGAACGCATGTGGGCCACTTCGAAGAGGTGAATCGGAGGTGGATCCGAATGACGCTCGGAGGGGCGGCAGGCCTCGCACTGGTCGTCCTCGGCGCGATGGTCGGATGCCAACGACCCGCATCGGTCGAGCCGGCGACCTTTGTTGGTGCTGCCAAGTGCGCGACCTGTCACCAAAAGGAGGCTGCGGCCTACCGGGGATCGGACCATGCCCGCGCGATGCAGCAGGCGGACGACACTACGGTGCTCGGAGACTTCCACAACGCGCGGTTCACGCATCGTGGGGTCACCTCTACCTTCTTCCGCCGAGACGGCAAGTTTCTCGTCCGCACGGACGGCCCAGATGGGAAGCTGAACGACTTCGAGATTACCCACACCTTCGGGGTAACGCCGCTCCAGCAGTACCTCGTGCCGTTTCCCGACGGACGGTTGCAGACGCTCGGCATCGCCTGGGACACGCGGTCGAAAGCCCAGGGGGGGCAGCGCTGGTTTCACCTCTATCCAGGCCAGACATTCCTGGCGACGGATCCGCTGCACTGGACGGGACGGGAACAGACGTGGAACTACCAGTGTGCCGAGTGCCACTCAACCCACCTTCAGAAGAACTACGACGCGGGGCAGAATCGTTATGCAACAACCTGGGCCGAACTGTCCGTGTCGTGTGAGGCCTGTCACGGACCCGGTTCGGCCCACCTCGCATGGGCGGAGAAGCATCCGGCCGGCGGCCAGAAGGCCCCGCCCGGCACTACAGGCCTCATGGTGAAGCTCGGTCGGACCGAAGGGACCTGGGTTGTGAACGACAAGCAGCATGGCATTGCCGAGTGGAACGGCCGCCCGCGATCGTCGGCAGAGGTGGAGGCGTGCGCCCGGTGCCACGCCAGGCGTAGACCTATTGTTGAACCGTACCCTTATGGCCGCCCCTTCCCCGACACCCACGTCCCGGCGCTCCTGGAGCCAGGCCTCTATCACGTCGACGGTCAGATCCTGGGAGAGGTCTTTGAGTACGGCTCGTTCATTCAGAGTCGGATGTTTCGAGCCGGCGTCACCTGTTCCGACTGTCACGAGCCGCACAGCCTCGGGCTCCGCGAGGCCGGCAACGCCGTATGCGCACAATGTCATCTGACTGCAAAGTTTGATACCCCGGACCACCACCGCCACAAGCCCGGTTCGGACGCCGCCCGCTGCGTGACATGCCATATGCCGGCCCGCACTTACATGGTGGTGGACCCGCGTCGTGACCACAGTTTTCAGGTCCCGCGACCGGACCTTTCGGCAACAATCGGCACGCCACACGTCTGCTCGGGGTGCCACCGCGACCGGTCGTCGAAGTGGGCGGCGGAACAGGTTGTGCGATGGTACGGCCCGGCCGGCCACGCGCGGCGGCCTCACTTTGCGCCGGCGCTCGACGCCGGACGACGCGGCGGCCTCACCGCCGAAAGGACGCTTGCCGCCCTCGTCGCCGATACGGGCCAACCGGGCATTGCTCGCGCAACGGCGCTCTCATTACTCCGCGACTACCTGAGCCTGGCGTCGCTCCCCGCAGTGGACGCGGTCCTGGGCGATGCCGACCCCGTGGTGCGGGCCGCGGCGCTGGCCCTGGTTGAAGCGCTCCCCATAGACCAGCGGTTGCAACGCGCCGCTCCCCTGCTCCAGGACCCGATGCTGGCGGTGCGGTTGGCGGCTGCGCGCGCGCTAACCGGCGTCCCGCGACAGACATGGAGCGCCGAGCAGCAGGCCGACTTCGACCGGGCTCTTGCGGAGTTGATCGCCTCTGAAATAGTCCATGTCGATCGACCGGAGGCCCATCTCAACCTGGCGAACCTCTACATGAGGCTCGACCGCATGGCCGACGCGGAATCCGAGCTACACACGGCCCTCGCCCTCGATCCGCGCTTCGCCCCGGCGATAGTTAACCTGGCCGATCTTCTCCGCGCGCAGGGACGCGATGCCGAGGGCGAGCGCCTCCTCGAACGGGCGCTGCAGGTTGCCCCGGACAGTGCCGAGGCCCTCCATGCCTTCGGTCTCTTTCGGGTACGGCAGGGTCGGCGACGTGGAGCGGTGGAACTGCTGCGCCGGGCGGCTAGGCGGCGCCCGGATTTTACCAGGTTCGCCTATGTCTATGCCGTGGCCCTTCATGACACCGGCGACCGGGCCGGGGCGATTACGGTACTGGAGGAGGCGCGCCGGAAACGCGCCGCCGACCGGGACGTCCTGTCCGCGCTGGCAACCTACCTCCGGGAGCGCGGAGATACCATGGCAGCCCTCCGCTATGCTGAACAGCTCGCCGCTCTGGCGCCCGACGATCGGGAGGCGCAGGATCTGGTCGCATCGCTCCGGCATGATGCCGGCCTCCAGTAATGTGGAAGCGATTCACCCCACGCTAAGATTCACTCGTAGAAACGAGAGCAAGAGATGAAGGCGACGCGTTGGAGCATGGCCAGCCGTATCCTGTCGTACCTGTTTATTGTCATGATCATCGCGGGGTACGCATCGACCAAGATTACTGATCGCGAGAGACGTGTGACCGGAAAAATCCCTCGACCGGATCACATCCTGGTCTACGACTTCGCTGCCGCGCCCCCGAACAACAACCGGCTGAGCCTGCAAGCAAGGCTGAACCGGACACGGTCACAATTTCGGTTGAGGCTCAGGCCAGATTCGGAGTGGTCGATGTCAGGCCGCAGCGCGTCGCACCTATGCGAATCATTGAGGCCACAGCCACGATCGCGCCGGACCCCTCGCGCGTCAGCCATATCGCGCCATACGTCAAGGACGGTATCAACGACTGCGTAGTGCAAGGCGATCAGCGCCCCGTGAACCCCGACAGGCAGGGCACCAAGGTGGCGGCGCACTACCGGCTCACGGTGGGTCCAGGCGAGTCGGCGACCGGGCGGCTTCGCCTGATCGGCCAGGCTGCTACTGCGACGAGCGAGCACACCGGGACCGGTTCGACTTCACGGCCGCCGTGGCGAATTCCTGGAAGCCGCAAATGTTGCTGAACATCGTCAATTTGCGCTATACTGATACCCCGATCTTCGTAGACGTCGGGCAGATCGTTGCCGCCTACCAGGTGCAGGTGGCAGGCTCGGCAGCCGGCACGATCATTCCCGGCGGGGGTGCCGCCAACCCGAGTTTCTTCAGTCTCGGGACCGCCGGCAGCTTCATGGATCGTCCGACCATCACCCATACGCCGTTGACCGGCTCGGCGTTCCTCAGGACGCTGATGACGCCGATTCCGCCGGTGCGGCTGTTCGAACTGATCGACGCGGGCTATGCGGCGGATCTCCTCGTCCTGGTCGCGATACAGGAGATCACCGGAGGAACATGTGTGGGGCGGTCGAGCTTTTCAGGCTCCGGCCTCGTCGCCGGACGCCCCGCCGCCTGTCATTCGCATCGGGAGCGGTACGTCCCGCCCGGATGGTCCGTTTGTCGCCGTTCTCTACCGTAACCTCTGGCACTGGATCGACGACCATGATCTCCGGTCCAAAGGAGTGTTCACGTTCCTGCTGGTCCTGATGACACTGGCGGAGACGGGCGAGAAATCGCCGCCTCCGCAGCTCACGATCCAGACCAATTGAGCACGTTTGTGTGAGGCAAGGCGGAACGCGCCACCTGCAGGCAGGAGGCTGACGCGCCATGGCCGACGCGATCCTGGTCATTAACGCGGGCTCCTCGAGCATCAAGTTCTCGGTGTACGTCGCGGGCCACGGCGATGTCGCGCTGCACGTCCAGGGACAGGTCGAAGGGCTGTTTACCGCGCCGCGCTTCACGGCAAAGAACGGCGCCGGCGCAGTCGTAAGCGAACGGTTCTGGGGCAATGGCATCACGCTGGGGCACGACGGCGCGCTTAACTACTTAGCGGCATTCCTTCGCCAGGGGGCCTCGGAACTGCGACTCGTCGGCGTCGGCCACCGCGTCGTCCACGGCGGGCCCGGGCACACCCGGCCGGTCCGCCTCGATCGCCAGGTGCTGGCGGGACTGGAGACGCTCATCCCGCTCGCCCCCCTGCACCAGCCGCACAACCTGACTCCGATCCGAATCTTGATGGAGCGTCGATCGGACGTCGCGCAAGTGGCATGCTTCGATACCTCCTTTCATCGAACCAACCCCCCGGTCGCACAATTGTACGCCCTGCCGCAGGCGCTGACCGACGCCGGCGTTCGGCGCTATGGCTTTCACGGTCTGTCGTATGAGTATATCGCCTCGGTCCTGCCGCAGTTCGACGCCCGCGCGGCGGCGGGGAAGACGATTGTGTTGCACCTGGGCAGTGGCGCCAGCATGTGCGCGCTGGAGGCTGGCAGGAGCGTTGCGAGCACGATGGGGTTCACTGCGGTGGAAGGCTTGCCGATGGGCACGCGCTCGGGCTCGCTGGACCCCGGCCTGATGCTGTATCTCATGGACGTGCACAAGATGGACGCGCGCGCCATCGAGCATCTCATCTACAGGGAGTCCGGCCTGCTCGGGGTTTCTGGAATCTCCAGCGACATGCGCGCGCTGCTTGCGAGCGAGGATGCGCGCGCCAAGCTCGCCATCGATCTCTTCGTCTATCGCATCGGGCGCGAGCTGGGCTCGCTGGCCGCGGCGCTGGGCGGGCTCGATGCCGTCGTCTTCACGGCGGGTATCGGCGAGCGCGCCGCCCCTATTCGCGAGCGGGTCTGTCGTGATGCGGCGTGGCTGGGGGTGGATCTGGACCCCGAAGCGAACGCGGCCGGCGGGCCGCTCATCAGCACGCCGAATGCACGTGTGGCGGTCTGGGTGATACCGACCAACGAGGAATTGATGATCGCGCGCCATACGCGCCGCCTTCTCAACGACTTGTAGGAGGATCGGCAACAATGGAGAGGGAGACACGCTCGACACGCACACAAACGTCCTCACCAACCGTCGCCGCAATGCGGGCTGCGGCGGATGCGCGGACCGGCATGCAGGCCGCCGACCTGCGGCAGGCCGTCATCGATCACTTGCGCTACTCTGTCGGGCGTTTAGAGGCGATCGGTCCGCGCGACCATTACCGGGCGCTTGCGCTTGCAGTGCGCGACCGCATGCAGCACCGCTGGATGAACACCGGTCAAACCTATTTCGGTGTGCCTCCAAAGCTGGTCTGTTATCTTTCGGCGGAATTCCTGATGGGGCCGCATTTGGGCAATAACCTGCTGAATCTTGGCATCGAACAGGCGGCGCGTACTGCGCTGGCTGACCTCGGCCAGGACCTCGATACCGTCCTGGCATGCGAGGAGGAGCCGGGGTTGGGCAATGGCGGCCTGGGGAGGCTCGCCGCCTGTTATAAGATACTCTATTCCAATAACGAGTCGGAGATCGGCAAGCAGCTGCGGCTGGGCCAGCAGTATTTCTTCGTCTCCTGCTCCCTTCACAATATGTTGCACATACTCGATCTGGCCGGCTGCCGATCCGTCCGAGCAAATATCCACTGCCGGTAAAGAGGCGTCGGGCACCGACAATATGAAGTTCTTGCTCAACGGAGCGCTCACCATCGGCACGCTGGACGGTGCCAATGTCGAGATCCGCGAAGAGGCCGGCGCGGACAATTTCTTCCTGTTCGGGCTCACGGCCGAGGAGGTCGAGCGCGTCAGGCGCGAAGGCTACCGGCCAGCGTGCTCTATTGAAGGGAACGACGAGCTGCGCGCGGTGCTCGAACTCATCGGGAGCGGTCACTTCTCGCGCGGCGATACCGAGGTGTTCCGCCCCCTCATCGAGAACCTGACCCAGTCCGATCCGTTTCTGGTCCTGGCCGACTACGCCGCCTATGTGGCTTGTCAGGAACAGGTGGGTTCGGCGTGGCGGGATGAAGATCGATGGACACGTATGTCGATTCTGAACACCGCGCGCAGCGGCAAGTTCTCATCCGACCGCGCCATTGTCGAATATTGCGATGAGATCTGGAACGTGCAGCCGGTGACGGTAAAGCTGTAAGGCGCAACGCCACGGCCCGATGCACTACAGGCAAGAGATAAAGATGACGGCTAATAGGACCACCAAAGGTATGAGCGCGCCCCTCGGCGCCACTATCCATCCAGGCGGCGTCAACTTCAGGATGTTGCTCATGGGCGTCGAGGTACGCCGTACCCAGCGGGGCAACAACAACGCCTAAGGAGGCTGCCATGGACAATCCATTGACCGATCATGAGCTGGCACTGATGAATGCGTATTGGAGGGCCTGTAATTACCTTTCGGTAGGCATGATCTATCTCAAGGATAACCCGCTGCTCAAGGAGCCCGTGAAGACCGAACATGTGAAACACCGGCTGCTCGGGCACTGGGGCGCGAGCCCGGCGCTGTCCTTTGTGTGGGCGCACCTGAACCGGATGATCGTCAAATACGACCTCAACGTGATTTTCGTGGCCGGACCGGGCCACGGCGCGCCCGGGGTACTGGGACCGGCCTATCTCGAAGGCACCTACTCCGAGATCTATCCGGACAAGGGTGAAGACGCGGAGGGAATGCAGAAGTTCTTCAAACAGTTCTCGTTCCCCGGCCATATCGGGAGTCACGTCACTCCGGAAACTCCCGGCTCCATTCACGAGGGCGGCGAGCTCGGCTACAGTCTCTCGCACGCGTACGGCATGGCGCTCGATAATCCCGATCTCATCGTCGCCTGCGTGGTGGGTGACGGCGAGGCGGAGACCGGGCCGCTCGCCACCGCGTGGCATTCCAACAAGTTCATTAACCCCGTGCGCGACGGCGCGGTGCTGCCGATCCTGAACCTGAACGGCTACAAGATCGCCAACCCCACCATCCTTTCACGTATCAGCCACGAGGAACTGGAAGCGTTGTTTGTCGGCTACGGCTACACGCCCTATTTTGTGGAAGGGAGCGACCCGGCGCAGATGCATCAAAAGATGGCGGCCACGTTGGAAGCAACCATCGGTGAGATCCGCGCCCTGCAGAAAACTGCGCGGGAATCGAATAACCCTCTCAGGCCCCGCTGGCCGATGATCGTGCTGCGTTCCCCAAAGGGTTGGACCGGGCCGAAGGAGATTAAAGGACACAAGGTCGAGGCCTTCTGGCGCTCGCACCAGGTACCCTTTGCCGACGTGCGCGACAATCCGGCGAACCAGAAACTCCTGGAAGACTGGATGCGGAGCTACAAGCCTGAAGAGCTGTTCGATGCGAGCGGCAAGCTCGTCCCACAGCTCAAGGCGCTGGCGCCCAAGGGAAGTCGGCGTATGAGTGCCAACCCCCATGCCAACGGCGGGCTGCTGCGCAAAGAACTCAAGCTGCCCGACTTCCGCAAATACGCTGTAGAGGTTCCTGCTCGAGGCGCCGTAGAATACGAGAACACCAAACCTCTGGGCGAGTACCTACGCGATGTGATGAGGAACAACATGACAACGTTTCGCGTCTTCGGCCCGGACGAGACCGCCTCGAACCGACTCCAGGCTATCTACGAGGTGAGCAAAAAGACCTGGATGGCGGATCTGTTGCCGGAGGACGCTGACGGCGGCGAGCTGTCTCGCGATGGGCGCGTCATGGAAATGCTTTCCGAACACACGTTAATCGGCTGGCTGGAGGGATATCTGCTTACGGGCCGTCATGGGTTGTTTCACACCTATGAAGCCTTTGCTCACGTTATCGATTCCATGTTCAACCAGCACGCCAAGTGGCTGGACATCAGCAAGAATCATGTTCCGTGGCGGGCCTCGGTCGCGTCCGAGAACATCCTGCTGTCCTCTACGGTCTGGCGCCAGGATCACAACGGTTTTTCCCATCAGGATCCGGGATTCATTGATCTGGTGACCAACAAGGGTCCATCGGTTACGCGTGTCTACCTGCCGCCCGATGCCAATACGCTCCTGGTCATCACGGATCAATGTCTGCGCAGCACCGACTGCATCAACGTGATTGTCGCCGATAAACAGAAGCATCTGCAATTTGCCACAATCGACGAGGCGATCATTCATTGCGCGAAGGGCCTCGGTATCTGGAGGCGGGCGAGCACTGATGCGGGCGAGGAGCCGGATTTCGTGTTGGCCTCCTGCGGCGATGTGGTCACCATGGAGGCGTTGGCCGCCGCAGCTATCCTGCGCGAGCGACTGCCGGATCTGAAGCTGCGCTTCGTCAACGTGGTGGACCTATTCAAGCTGCAGCCGGTATCTGAGCATCCGCACGGGTCAACGGAGCGCGAGTTTGATAGCCTGTTCACGACGGACAAACCGATCATCTTTAACTTCCACGGCTATCCCTGGCTCATCCACAAACTCTCGTACCGCTTCAAGGGGCACGACAACCTGCACGTGCGCGGCTACAAGGAAAAGGGCAACATCAATACTCCGCTGGAGCTGGCGATGCTGAACGAAACCTCCCGTTTCCACCTGGTGATCGATGTAATCGATCGGGTGCCGAAGCTGCGCACGAAGGCCGCACATCTGAAGGAAGAAATGAAGAACGCCATCATCGACAATCTGCGCTACGCCCACGAGCACGGCACCGACCGGCCGGAGATCGCCAACTGGTCCTGGCCGTACTGAGGTCGCCGACAGCGCCTCATGGAAATATGGGGCTGGACGCATGTCCGGAGTGGAAGCAGCGTGAGCGCGCGGAACGGCGGCAGCGGCGTTGACGCATCGATGGCCACGAACAGGAGTTTCTGAAAATGACAGCAATGGAGAATCGGTTGCGCGCCTTGCAGGTGTTCGGCCAGTCGGTATGGCTTGATTATATCCGCCGCAACCTGATCACCAGCGGCGAGTTGCGCCGTCTGATCAACGAAGACGGGTTGCGGGGCGTGACCTCCAATCCGGCCATCTTTGAAAAAGCCGTCTCAGGAAGTTCCGATTACAAGGAGATGCTCGCGTCCCCAGAAGCGCGGACGCTGGACGCAAAGACGCTGTATGAACAACTTGCGATCCGCGATATTCAAGACGCTGCCGATGCGCTATACCCCGTATACGAGGAGACTGCGAGGCATGATGGGTACGTGAGCCTGGAGGTCTCGCCGTTCCTTGCGCACGATACGACGGCTACGCTGGACGAAGCCAGGCGATTATGGCAAGCGGTGGGACGCCCTAACCTGATGATCAAAGTCCCGGCTACTCCAGAGGGACTTCCCGCCATCCGGCAACTCATCGGCGAGGGCATTAATATCAATGTGACGCTGCTCTTTGCGCAGGAAGTGTACGAACAGGTGGCGGAAGCGTACATTGCGGGGCTGGAGGCATGTGTCGCCCGCGGCGGTGACCCGACGCGGGTAGCCAGCGTGGCCAGTTTCTTCATCAGCCGCATTGATACTGCAATTGATACGCTCCTTGCGGCACGGTTACAGTCGACAACGAATGCAAGGGAGCAGAGCGTACTGCGCGGTCTGGCCGGCAAGGTGGCGATTGCGAACGCCAAGCTCGCCTACCAGCGGTACCAGGAACTCTTCGGCGGCCGGCGCTGGCAGGTGTTGGCCGGACAGGGAGCGCACACACAGCGCCTGCTCTGGGCCAGTACGAGCGTAAAGAATCCCAATTTCCGCGATGTCGCCTACGTGGAGGAACTGATCGGGCCCGATACCGTGAACACGATTCCTCCCGCGACCTTCGAAGCGTTTCGTGACCACGGGAGGCCGCGCGCCAGCCTCGCGGAAGATGTCGATTCCGCCTGCGACACAATGGATATGCTGGCGGAAATCGGGATCTCCATGAAAGACGTGACCGACAGGTTGCTCGCTGAGGGAGTGCAACTCTTCTCGGATGCTTTCGAAAAGCTGCTGAGGGCTGTGGAGAAGCAAAGTAAGGGAGCAGGGGCGGGAAAAATCAATCGTCTGACCTACACACTGCCCGAGCCCCTGACCGCAGCGGTGAACGGTTCGTTGGCGGAGTGGCGCGCACAGGATAAGGTCGGACGACTCTGGAGCCGAGATGCGTCGCTATGGACCGGCAAGGATGAAGCGGAGTGGCTCGGCTGGCTCGGGATCACACACGACCAGTTAGCCCATATCGAGCGTCTGGCCAGCATGACAGAAGCGGTCAAGGGCGCCGGCTTTTCTCATGTTCTCCTGCTGGGCATGGGGGGGTCGAGTCTCTGCCCTGAAGTGATGAAAAGGACCTTCGGTACAATCAGCGGGCATCCCGAACTGCACGTGCTCGATTCGACCGACCCGGCTCAGGTAAAGGCGTTCGAGAACACAGTCGATCTGACGCACACCCTCTTCATCGTTTCCAGTAAATCGGGTTCCACCCTCGAACCGAACATTTTCAAACAGTATTTCTTCGACCGTGTCAGCCGGCTCATCGGTCCGAAAGAGGCCGGCCGCCATTTCATTGCGATTACCGACCCCGGCTCAATAATGCAGCAGGTGGCCGAACGCGACGGTTTTCGGCGCGTCTTCTTCGGATGGGCGAATATCGGCGGGCGCTACTCGGCGCTCTCCGATTTCGGACTGGTTCCGGCGGCCATCATGGGAGTGGATATCGCGAAGTTGTTGGATCGGACAGAGGAGATGGTCTGTGCCTGTATGCCGTCGGTGCCGGTAGAAGACAATCCGGGTGTCGTGCTCGGCGCCGTCCTCGGCACCGCCGCGAACGCATTCGGCCGCGACAAGGTGACGATCATTGCGTCGCCGGGCATTGCCGGTCTTGGCGCCTGGTTGGAGCAGTTACTAGCGGAGTCCACAGGGAAAGACGGCAAGGGGTTGATTCCGATTGATCGCGAAGCGCTCAGCTGGCCGGATGTGTATGGCTCTGACCGCATATTCGTCTATCTAAGATTGTTGTCGGCGCCGGATGCGGTACAGGATGCCTCCGTTGACGCGCTGGAACACGCCGGCCACCCCGTCGTGCGCATCGGGGTGGACGATCCTTATGACCTGGGTGAGGAGTTCTTTCGCTGGGAGGTCGCAACCGCGGTGGCCGGTGCGATCCTCGGCATTCACCCCTTTGATCAGCCGGATGTGGAAGCGAGTAAGACGGCGACTCGGAAGTTGACCGCCGAGTACGAAAAAACCGGGGCGTTGCCCGCGGAGACGCCGATTTTCACAGAAGCAGGGATCACGCTGTTCACGGATGAGAAGAATACGGCTGCATTGAGGAAGATGACGAACGGCAATCACACGCTGGCGGGTTATATGAAGGCGCATCTGAACCGGCTCGGCGCCGGCGACTATTTTGCGCTTCTCGCGTATATAGAGATGAACAGGGCGCATGAGCGGACGTTGCAGACGATGCGCCACAATGTTCGTGATGCCAAGCGCATCGCCACCTGCCTGGAATTCGGACCGCGCTTCCTGCACTCAACGGGCCAGCTCTACAAGGGTGGGCCAAATACGGGGGTATTTCTGCAGATCACGTGCGATGATGCCGTCGATCTGCCCGTGCCGGGGCACCGATACACCTTCGGCATGGTCAAGGCGGCCCAAGCCCGGGGGGATTTCCAGGTGTTGCTGGAGCGCGACCGCCGCGTGTTGCGCGCTCACCTGGGTCCGGATGTCGGCGGCGGCCTGGCGACGCTGCAACAAGCCATGGCGGCGGCGTTGGCGGCATAGACCGACGGAGAAGCCGGAGGTCGTCTGCCAAGACAAGAGGAGCCACTCACCATGGGCCAGCACGAATCTCCCGAAACACAATCTGATCTGAAAAGGAGCGTAGAAGATGGAGACAATACGTTGGAGCATGGCAAGCCGTATCCTGTCGTACCTGTTTATTGTGGTGATCATCGCGGGTGCGCATCGACCAAGATTACTGATTGCGAGAGGCGTGTGACCGGAATCGGCTCCGGGGCGTTGCATCTGAGTGTAGCGGTCGAAGGCTATCAGATGACAGCTCAAGGACTCCGCAAGCTCGGTTCCGGCACCGTGGAAGTCGGCGGCGGTACGGGGCTGGGCGCCGCTCCGCCCCTCGCCGTTCTCGTAGCCACCGGTAACCCGCTCGGCCTCATCGTCAGCAGCGGGATCAAAGTGTACGAGTGGTTCGCGCCACAAAAGCCGAACGGCGAGCCGGATCCGGCGCGCGGCATCCGACAGTTCGTGGTAGGCACCGGGGGGATAGTCATCGCAAGTTTACCGGCCCGGCCGTCGCGAACAGCGAAGTACGGAACGACGATACGTACGGCGTTCTCACGCTCACCTTGTATCCGACAAGCTACAAGTGGCAGTTCATTCCGGTTGAAGGACAGACCTTTACGGATTCGGGAACGGGACAGTGCTACCAGCTTGACATGATAGTAAATCGACTGGTACACTCTGTCGCGTTCGACATGGGTGCCGTTGTTTTGCTTCCACTTAGGGTACGCGCAGATACTTGGAGGGATAAGCGTCTGTGACAAGCCGGAGTCAACGAGTTTTTGCTCTCGCCTTTACCCTACTCGTTGTGTACATGGGATCGCCAGTCATCCACATGACAGTTGTCGGCCCCCATGCGCATTCCCATTCGACTCATCTCGGGAACCAACCCGCCGTTCACCACTCGCACGTAAACCTGCCTGAAGAAACGCAGGGACCTATGAGGGCTCAAGACGATACGCCTCTACCCACAAGACAACCAATTCCTCACTGCGATTTCGAGGTAAACCAAGCAGCCAATCCGCCCTCGTTTGCTTTAGATCTCCCAGGAAGCGTCGAGAAGTGCAACGCTCCGCCGACCGCCTCCCCCTCTTCCATCGCGTTAGATCCGCCTTCCCTACCTCCTCGCCAGACATAGTTCCCCTTTCCTTTCTTACGACTGTGTAGTTCGCAGTGGGGTGTTAGTCGAGCGAGATTGGGACTCTTTCCCCTCACTGCGGGCGGTCAATCCCCTTACGGCATGTTGAATCAGTGCATCGTTTGAGGTGTATCTATGGATAAATTCGCGATGAAAATCTCGAAGCGTTCCGTGCTGCTCGCTCTGTTCGTATGTTCGATGAGTACACCACTTCCCGCCGGCGCCCAAGTTAAAGAGATCCCGCGAACGCTTTCGCTGGCCGACGCCCTACAGATCGCGGCACAGCGCAACCCCGGGTTGTTGACGGAGACAACAAACAGACAGATCGCGCGCGGAGATGCGACGACCGCCGCATTGCTTCCCAACCCGGAGCTGCTGCTCAGGTCGGAAGGGTTTCGTGGAGGATCGTTCATCGATCGGCAGGAGCTCTTCTTTGAGGTCAGCCAGGAGATACCGACGGCCGGCAAGCGCTCCCAGCAGATCGCCGTGGCGGGCGCACACCTTCGCGCGACCGAGGCCGACGTCGACAATACGGCCCGTCTGCTCCGATTTGTGGTCAAGCAGACCTATTATCAGATCGTGCTGGCCAAAACCGACCTTGCCGTCGCCCGCGGCCTGCTGGCCGACTTTGACCGAACCATCCGCGCCAAGGAGGAGCAGTTCCAACTCGGCGAGATCTCCGGCGCAGAACTGAGACGGGTTCAGGTGGAGCGTTTCAGGGTGTTTGACGACGTCGTCGCCGGAGAGTTGAACCTCAAGCAGGCCAGGGCCGCCCTCCTGGCGCTGCTCGGCTATGCCGACTCGACAGCCGAATTCGACGTCACCGAAGAACTGCTGAAGGGCGGACCGATCGGCGGCATGGAGTCGCTGCATGCCGAAGCCATGGAAACCCGCCCCGACCTCAACGCTCAGCGCCAACGGGCCGTCCGGGCTCGCGAACAGAAGGCGCTGGAGCGGGCACGGCGTTTTCCGAACCTGTTCCCCTTCGTGGGGTATAAGCGAAACTTCAGCGAAGACAGCGTCTTATTCGGCGTTGCGGCTCCCCTGCCCCTTTTCAATCGCAACCAGGGGGGCATCGTTCGGGCTCAGGCAGAAGAGGAGCGCGAATCGTTCCAGTCCAGGCGTCTGGAGACCCAGGCGCTCCTGGAGGTCGATCAGGCGTTCAACAGGTTTGAGAGCGAGCGCCGACGCCTCGAGGGGCTGGAAACCGAATACCTGCCGAAGGCCCGCGAATCGCGGGAGATCGCCGAGGCTGCGCATAAGCTGGGAGCCATCGATCTGACGGCGTTTCTGGACGCACAGCGGACCTTTCGGGAGGTCCAGCGGCTCTACAACCGCTCCCTGTATGAACTGAGTATTGCCAGATTTCAAGTCGAGGCGGCCGTCGGCCGATAGGGGTACACGATGATCGGATGTCCATTCGTGAGGTCAGCGCTTCGCACTGCAACAACAGGGTGGTGGGTGGTGGGTGGTGGGTGGAGGACAGCGACGTCCTTACGCTGCGCACCCCCTACTCCGCACCTCGCGCCTCGCACATTCTTGTTACCGATGATGATAATGGCAGCAGTCTTAACGCTGGCGGCCTGCAGCCGCGCCCCGGAGCAAAAACCGGCTGAGCCTGCGAGTAAGCCTGAACCGGACAAGGTCACGATTTCGGCCGAGGCTCAGGCCAAGTTAGGCTTTGCCACCTCCCGGCCTCAACGCGTCACGCCCGTGCGAGTCATTGAGGCCACAGCCGCGATCGCCCCGGACCCGGCCCGCGTCGCCCACATCGCCCCCCTGGCCAAAGGGCGGCTGGAGCGCGTTCATGTGCAGGTCGGGGATTCGGTGAATCAGGGTGCCCCGCTCTTTGAGTACGACAATATCGAGCTGGGGGAGGCGATCGGAGACTACCGAAGTGAGCTGGCTGAACTGCGGAAGGATCGCGCGCACCTGGAGCATGCGCAGCGAACATTGGAGCGAGGTCGGCTGTTGCTTGAAAAGGAGGCCATCGCCGCAAAAGAACTTCATATCAGGGAGGCTGAGTACGGGGCCGCCGAGGCGACAGTCGACAATCGGAATGCCAGGATCGCCAGGATCAAGGAGAAGCTCATTCGCTTCGGAATGACGAACGAGCAGATGGAGGGCCTCGCGTCCAGACAAGAGGGCGCTCTTCCCCGTGAAACCTCGCATACGGTTGTCAGAGCGCCGATCGCCGGCATCGTCGTCGAGCTCGAAGGGGCGCCGGGCGAGGTGGTCGGCTCCGAGAAAACACTCCTGTCGATCGCTGATCTCTCCCGCGTGTGGACGCTGGTAGACATCTACGAGAAGGATCTGGCCCATGTCCGTCGAGGCGCGCCTGTCGAAATCAGTCTGGAGGCGTATCCGGGTGAAATCTTCTATGGCGCCATCGGCTATGTCAGCGATCTGCTCGATCCCCAGACCCGGACGGCGAAGGCGCGAGTGGAGATCCCCAACCCTCAACGAAAATTGAAGTTCGGGATGTTCGCAACTGTCAGGCTTCAGATCCAGGTCACCGGTGGGACTGTCAAGGTAACGGCGATTCCTTCATCGGCCATTCAGCAAATCGATGGGGAACCGTCTGTGTTCGTCAAGCTTGACACCGTGACCTTTGCGCGGCGGCAGGTGAAGCTCGGATTCACATCAGGGGACCTCGTTGAGGTCGCCGAAGGTCTCAGGGGGGATGAAGAACTCGTCACCACGGGAAGCTTCTCGCTGAAATCTGAGTTCCTCAAGGAACAACTCAACCAGGGACAGGGGGGATAAGCCCCGGAGGGATCCCACATGCTCCAGCGCATTTTTGAGCTTTCTCTGGAGAATCGATTTCTTGTCCTGATCCTGACCGGTCTCCTCGTCCTCGGGGGAATCATGGCCTTGCGAGACCTGCCGATCGATGCCGTCCCTGACATCACAACCGTTCAGGTCCAGATCCTCACGAAGACGGCTCCAATAGGCCCGGTGGAGGTGGAGCGGTATGTGACCTTCCCGATAGAAGCCGCCATGAGCGGTCTGCCGGACCTGCAGGAGCTTCGCTCGGTGAGTCGATTCGGTCTGTCAGCCGTCACACTGGTTTTCAGGGACCACGTCAACGTCTACTTTGCTCGGCAACTGGTGGCCGAACGGATGGCTGCCGCCAAAGAACAGATTCCCGCAGGCTTCGGAACGCCAGAACTCGCGCCGGTCTCCACCGGGCTGGGCGAGGTATACCAGTTCGTCGTGAAGGGCGAAGGCTTTACGCCGATGCAGCTCCGCGAGATTCTCGATTGGCAAATCGCGTACAGGCTGCGTGGCGTCCCGGGAGTCGTCGAGGTTTCGCAATGGGGCGGGTACGCGAAACAATACCATGTCGTCGTAGACCAGAGAAAACTCGTCTCGTATCGGATTCCTATCGGCCGTGTCTTTGAGGAACTTGAAAGGAATAACGCCATCGCCGGCGGCGGCTATATCGAACACAACGGCGAGGCCTATGTGATTCGAGGCGAGGGGCTGGTCGAAAACCAGGAGGATCTGTCCCGTATTATGGTAAGCGCCGGGTCAGGCGGTACGCCGATTACCATGGCTCAACTCGGTCATGTCAAGATCGATGCCATGCCTCGGATCGGCGCGGCGACACAAGATGGCGCAGGTGAGACCGTCGTCGCTATGGCCCTAATGCTCCAGGGCGGCAACGGCCGCATCGTGGCTGAACGGATCAAAGAAGAGGTGGAGCGGATGAAACCAAGCCTGCCGCCAGGGGTCTCCATCGAGCCATACTATGACAGATCGGACCTCGTGAATAAGGTCATCCGGACGGTCACCACCAATCTGATCGAAGGGGCGTTGCTGGTCATTGCGGTATTGCTTCTGCTTCTCGGCAACCTCCGAGGCGGCCTGATCGTCGCGTCGGCGATTCCTCTCTCTATGCTGGTGGCCTTCACGGGAATGGTCCAGACCGGGATCTCCGGGAATCTCATGAGCCTGGGCGCCATCGATTTCGGACTGGTCGTAGACGGCGCGGTGGTGATGATTGAAAACATCGTCCGACATCTGGCGGAAGAACGAGGGGTGCGGCGAGAGGAACGCCCGCTCATCATCCTCCGAGCCGGTCGCGAGGTCCTGCGACCGATCTTCTTCGCCGTCAGCATTATTGTGATCGTCTACCTGCCGATTCTTACGTTACAGGGCGTCGAGGGGAAGATGTTTAAGCCGATGGCGTTTACGGTCATCTTCGCCCTCATCGGATCGCTGATCCTCTCTTTTACCCTGATGCCGGTTTTGGCTTCGCTGTTTCTGCGAGGGCCGATTGCTGAGGGCGATTCGTGGCTTCTCCGCCGCGCGAAGGCCCTGTACCTGCCGCGGTTGGCCTGGTGTGTTCACCGCCCGAAAATGACGGCCCTCGTCGCGGCATCGGCCTTTGCCTTGAGCCTCATGTTTGTGCCGTTCCTCGGCGGAGAGTTTATCCCGCAACTCGATGAGGGCGACACTGTTATTCAGTCCTGGCGTCTGCCGAGCACCGCATTGGAACAGTCGATCAAGGACTCTCTCGAGATTGAACGCACCCTTCTTCGTTTTCCCGAGGTGCGGCAGGTCGTCTCGAGGATCGGATCTCCCGAGGTCGCCACCGACGTTATGGGAATGGACATGTCCGATATCTTCATCGCCCTGCGACCGCAAAACGAGTGGAAGACTGCCGGAACAAAAAACCAGTTGATCGATAAATTTGCCGCTGCCCTCTCGTCCGAGGTTCCAGGCGTAGGAATGAGTTTTACCCAGCCGATCGAGATGCGTTTTAACGAATTGATCGCCGGCATCAAATCCGATGTCGGGCTCAAGATTTTCGGGGACGATCTGAAGGTCCTCAAGGAAAAGGGGGACCAGGCCGCCCACATCCTACGACAGATCGGCGGCGGCCAGGATATCCGAGTCGAGCAGGTGATCGGCCTCCCTGTCCTGCGGATTCAGGTGGACCGAAGGCGGATCGCCAGATACGGGATCAACGCGGCCGATGTCCTGGCCGCTGTGGAGGCTGCCGGCGCCGGGAGGGTGGTAGGAACGGTCTTTGAAGGGCAGCGACGGTTTCCCCTGGTCGTTCGAGCGGTCGGCAGCGGCCGCACCGATCTTCCTTCCTTTCAGGACTTGCCGGTGGCGGCACCGAACGGCGCCCTCATCCCCTTGGCCCAACTGGCCTCCGTCAGCATCGAGGAGGGTCCGGCCCAGGTGAGCCGGGAAGATATCAGCCGACGGATCGTCGTGGAGGCCAATGTGAGGGGCCGCGACTTAGGGTCGTTTGTGCGCGAGGCGCAGGATCGTATCGCCAAAGAGCTCATATTGCCGCCGGGCTATCATGTCAAGTGGGGCGGACAGTTTGAAAACCTGGCGCGGGCAACGAGTCGCCTCGCCATCGTGGTTCCCCTCTCGCTATGTCTGATCTTTGTGCTGCTGTATTCCACCTTCAATGCGGTCCGACCTGCGCTGCTGATCTTTCTGAATGTCCCGCTGGCGGTGACCGGCGGGGTTCTCGCGTTGGCTGTGCGCGGATTACCGTTCAGCATCTCAGCCGGGGTCGGCTTCATCGCCCTGTTCGGCGTAGCCGTTCTGAACGGCGTGGTCCTGCTGAGTTACATCCTCCACCTGCGCGAGGAGGGGTACTCGGCGAGCGACGCGGCATTCAAGGCCGCTGAGATCCGCCTGCGACCGGTCTTAATGACGGCCCTTGTCGCCGGCCTCGGGTTCGTCCCGATGGCGCTGTCCCATGGCGTCGGCGCCGAGGTCCAGCGTCCGCTGGCTACGGTCGTCATCGGCGGCCTCGTCACCTCTACACTGCTGACACTCTTCGTACTCCCAAGCCTTTATCACTGGTTTGAACGCGAACCTGCAGACGCCGCCTGATCTCAAGATTGGGGTCAATGTGTGCACTCCTGGAAACGGCGTTTCGTTTTCCCTTGACAACAGCAATCCGGCTCCGATAGCCTAGCTGTAACAGAGGAGAATACCGTCACGAATCAAGAAACCGCGTCCGCATTCCGATCAATGCAAAGATTACGTGAACGTTCCTTCATTCGCCTGCGCCTCACATCTGTTGTGGCGGCATCCATCAGTCTGTACCTCCTTCTCAATGCGTTCCTCATTCTCTGTCTGGCCCATCCGCATATCAAACACACACAACACCAAGCCAATAGTCCCCTCGCCTCAGTCTGTATGTGGCTCCATAAAACCGTTTCGCCTCACGCGCCATCAACAGAAGTGCCTCTACCTGCAGTTGCGGCCATTCTGCTCATCCTGATACCGCTCCTCCCGCGCTCTTCCCAGCTCCGGGTTATTCAGCGTACCGGTCGATCCCCGCCCTTGTTCTGCCTCGCTTAACCTTCTTCAATCGACAGTTCCGGCAGTCACTGGTCACTGATAGAAGTTAAAACATTTAGCGCGCGGCGCATAAATTCGTTCAGCACCGTAGCCTTTTTTATTGGCTAAAAAGCTTCTCGTGTCATTGCGAGGCGAAGCCGAAGCAATCTCACAGTCCTACAAGGACAACAGCGGTGAGATTGCCGCGCTCCCGTCGGTCGCTCGCAATGACCAGCCGGTGAGCGGCATGATCTTGCATTACCCTTTTATGTCCATGGACGTACCGCAGGCACGCGGCGTATTGGTTTAATCGGCACGTATGCACCAGGAATATGGTGGCCTCGAAGTGAATTGGTTTGCTCAGGATCACAAGTCTACATTCGGGAGGGAAGATGATGCGTCAAGTGACCGGTTGGCTGAGTATTCGCTCATTGTTATTGGGTATTGCCGTTGTGATCGCGTTTCCGGCCGCCGGGTGGGCTCACGGCGTAGTCGGCAAGCGGTGGTTCCCATCTACGTTGGCAGTCGAAGACCCATTTGTCTCCGACGAACTGAGCACCGTGGTCGAGCATATCAGGGACCCCCACGCCCTGGAGACCGAGATCGAGATGGAGCTGACCAAGCGGTTGACTCCAAATCTGGCCATCGGGATCGGCGGTACGCGCAGTATCATCAGACCCCGCGGCGGACACGGCGAAGAGGGCGAAGAGCATGACCACGAGGAGGCCACCGGCACGTCCCACGGCTGGCAAAATCCTGAGTTCATGCTCCGCTATCAGTTCATTCGTGATCCGAAGCGCGAAATCGCCGCTACTGCCGCGCTGAATGTTTCACCGGGCGGCGTCGGCAACCGATCGGTCGGCAGGCTGTCCGGGACAACGGTCAGCCCGGCCCTTCAGATCGGCAAGGGGTTCGGGGATCTCCCGGACTGGGCCGAGTGGCTCAAACCGGTCGCAGTCACCACATCGCTCGGTTTTGACCTGCGCACCAATCGCAACGACAGAGAAGAAGACGCCCAACACGCCTTCGCCTGGGGAGTGACCGTGATGTACAGTGTCCCGTATCTGCAGTCGTTCGTGAGGGACGTCGGCCTCCCATGGCCGTTGAACCGCGTGTTCCCCATTGTGGAGTTCAACGGAGAAACCCTTATCAGCGGACCCGAGAAGGGAAGCCACACCGCCTTCGCGAACCCCGGTCTGATCTGGGCCGGGCGATACATGCAACTCGGAGTTGAGGCAAAAATTCCCTTAAACAACACATCAGGCAGCAGCGTCGGAGTCTTGGGGATGGTCCATTTCTTCCTCGACGATATCGCGCCTGACATATTTACCTGGACACCGTTTCATGGGGTATTGGGACCGCAGACACTGCCGCGATAACCGGCACTTGGCTCGACGGAGCTGGGCCACGATACTCGTGACGGGGCTGCTCCTGACGGTGACACCGGCCTGGGGCCATTCGTTTCCCGACCACTCGGAGCCTCGCGTGGGCTGGGCGGTGGACACGCCCCCGGCTCAGGTCAGGATCTGGTTTGACGTCCCCATTGAGCCGATCTTCAGCACCATCAAGGTCGTCGATGCCAACGGGCAGCAGGTGGATAAACAGGACGGGCGCGTGAACCCGTTGGACCATACAGTCCTGGAGGTGAACCTCCCGACACTGCCACCGGGACGATATCGGGTATTCTGGAACGTGATCTCTATCGATACGCACCGTACCGAAGGCGACTATCCGTTCACCGTCAGGCCGAAGCCATGATCGATCTGCAGCTCCTTCTGCCGATCATCGTCCGCTACCTGGGGTTTGTCAGCCTCACGATGCTGGTTGGCGGCTTCGGCTTTGTGTGTCTGATCCTTCCGCCCGGCCTGTTGTCACGCGAGGGCTACCAGATCCTGGATCGACACCTTGGACGGGTACAGGCCGGCTCGATTCTGATTGTATTGCTTACGAGCATCGTGGATCTGGTGTTAAGAACGCTAGCGATGAGCGGCGGAGGCCTCGGCACATTAGGCGCCGCCCTTCCGATGGTCCTCCGGCACACCCACTTCGGAACCGTGTTGATCATCAGGACTCTCCTGCTGGCGCTGCTGGCCGCGGCTTGGTGGCTCCGCTTGCAGGGGGCATCTGCTCCCTCTCGATTCGCCTGGATCGCCGCCATCCCCCGCGTGGGACTGCCTGGTATAACTTGGTGGCTCAGGCTGCTGGGAACGACCGCAAGTCCACAGTTCGCGTGGATCTCCTTCGTTGGCGCCTGCTTCGTCGCCCTCACCACAACCCTCTCAGGCCATGCGACCGGCTGGGGTGATGTCACTATTCCCGTTCTGGTCGACTGGGTCCACCTTATCGCCATCTCGATCTGGATCGGCGGGCTGTTCACCTTCGGGTTCGTCCTCAAGCGTTCCCTAGCCGCGCCGGGCATGGAGGAGATGGTGCGCACGCTCTCGTCGATCGCCAGGCTCTTCTCGAGGATAGCGGCCGGCTGTGTCGTCGTCTTTCTGGTGACCGGGCTCTACAGCTCCTGGGTACAGGTAGGTTCCCTCTCGTCCCTGGTCGCCAGCCCATATGGATGGACCCTTCTGGTAAAGCTGGCGGTCGTGGCGCTCATCCTGATGATCGCAGCGGTCAACCGGTTCTACTTTCTCACCCGGTTTGGACCAACGGCGACCACGTACAGCCACCCGGTCTTCAGGACAACGCGGAGGGCTGGCGGCAGCCCGCGAGCAGCCTACGATACTGAAGATACGCATCGGATTCAATACCGGTTCGCCCGGTTTGTCCGACTGGAGTGGGTCATGGTGATGGTTACCCTGGCCTGTTCGGCGCTTCTCACGCAACTGATGCCGGCCCGCCATATGCGTCATCTCGAACATCTCAAGTCCTCTGAGCATCACAGCGGTCATTTGCCGACGGATACCGCGCCGACGGCGATGCCGCCATCAACGCAAAGGTAGGCGAGTGCGATGACAGTCGACCGTCTCCGCGTACAACGCATCAAAGCACTGGCTATTGTCCTGGTCCTGTCGCTGGTTGCGTTCGAAACGGCGCGATACTCGGCACACCATCTCAGTCATCTCAACCAACCGATTCGATGCGCAGTGGCGACGGCCTCTGCGCATCTGGCCGGCATCGCCGTCACGTCCGCAGCCGTCGAGCAACCTGCGCTACTTTATGAAATCATCTCAGAAGCCCGATCAATCAATCCCTCTACCCCCTGCTTCGGTCCCGCCACAGGACGCGCTCCTCCTCCTTTCACTGCCTAAGCCCCACGCGAATGTTCACAAAATGGCATCAGGCAGTCAGCACGTAGCCGTAGGTCGGGTTAGCGCAGCGTAACCCGACAACTCGGCCACGGCGAAGGAAGTATCAGCGGCTGACCGCTGCATGCTGATCACTTGTACAGAATTACATTGACGAGTCATTTATTAGGAGGAGTGACCGCTATGAATAAGTATTTATTGCGCGTCGATGAAGCGGCGATGCTGCTGAGCGTCAGCCGATGGACCATTTATCGCTGGGTGCAGGAAGGCCGATTGGATGCGACCAAAATCGGAAAAGGCAGTCTCCGCATCTTTCAGACCTCTGTCGCCGGGCTGATCGAACAGAACCGGACCTGGGATGCCACACCCGGCGAAGACCGGTTGAACGTATCAGCCGCCAGACCGTCAGCGGGTGGAACGAGAGAGCTTCCCATGGCATCCGCGTAAGAGTCGATAGACATCTCTGTCCGATAGAGGTTACATTGGTAATATACCCTGTAGCCGAGTCCTCTTACATCGCCCCGGCGGAGCTGATTCATAACTGTAATGAGTGCCACAAGACATTTAGACATTAACGACACCGGCGCATCTCCGGGTGAGTCGGCGATGAAGCACGTGTTCGGCCCGGTCCCGTCGAGACGCCTGGGGCAGTCCCTCGGCATCGACCCGATCCCGTTCAAGACCTGCAATTGGAACTGTGTCTACTGCCAGCTCGGGCGCAGCACACCGATGACCAACGAACGGCGCGACTACGTTCCGCGAGAGGAAATTATCGCCGAGGTCAAAGACGCCCTCGCCGCTCATCGACCGGGCGAGATCGACTGGATCACGTTTGTGGGATCCGGAGAGCCGACGCTTCACGCCGGCCTGGGCATGATGATCAGGCACGTCAAAACCCTGACGGAGATCCCGGTTGCGGTGATCACAAACGGCTCGCTGCTGTATCGTCACGACGTCAGAGAAGAGCTTACGGCAGCCGATGCGGTGCTTCCCACCCTTGATGCGGGAACCGAATCCCTGTATCGTAGAATTAATCGCCCCTGGCCGGATCTGACCTTTGAACGTCTGGTCGACGGATTGATCGCCTTCCGGCAAAGGTTTTCCGGTAAACTGTGGATTGAGGTGATGTTGATCAAGGGCGTCAATGATACCGAGATGGCCTTGACAGACCTTGCGGCTGTCCTCCGTCGCATCGGGCCGGATGAGGTCCATATCAATCTGCCGATCCGCCCCCCGGCCGAATCGTGGGTGGCGCCGCCTGATCGGGAAGGGTTGGCTCGGGCCTCCGCCCTGCTGGGAGAGATCGCCCACGTGTTGATTCCCGCTGAGGGGGCGTTTGACCTGTCCGGCCATGACAATGTGGTCGATGCCGTTGTCGGCGTCATCATTCGGCATCCGATACCGGAAGACGATCTTATCAAGACGTTGGATCGCTGGACGCGCGGACAGGTCGAACGGGCGCTCGCCGACCTGGCTGCCGGCGGTCGAGCTCAGGTCGTAACCCGCTATGGCAAGCGGTTCTGGAGCTATGTCGGAGCTCGCTATGCGTAAGTACACGGACGTCCGGGCAGAACTAGTGATGCCCTCGATGTTCCCATGACGCTCCTATGGATTCTGACCTTTGCCGTATTGGGAAGCGTGGCAGGGGTTGCCGGTGCGGCGACGGTGCTGCTCTTTTCCGAAAAGACACTCGCCGCGCTGATTCCATACCTCGTCAGTTATGCCACCGGCACACTGCTCAGCGCGGCATTGCTCGGCTTGCTGCCCCACACCCTCGAACATCAGCCTGCGGAGATGATACTCGCGACCGTCCTCGCCGGTCTGTGCCTGTTCTTTGTGCTGGAGCGGATCGTCATCTGGCGGCATTGCCACGTCGTCGGACATTGTGACGTGCACAAGACATCCGGTTATATGATTCTGGTCGGAGACGCGCTGCACAATTTCGTGGACGGCGTCATGTTGGCTGCGGCATTTCTATCCTCGGTTCCGCTCGGAATCGCCGCCGGCCTCGCCGTGATTGCGCATGAACTGCCGCAGGAGGTGGGCGACTTCGCCATCCTGCTGGACAGCGGACTGAAACGGAAGCAAGCCTTACTGCTGAATCTCCTCTCCTCCGTGCCGACGTTGCCTGGCGCGCTGCTGGGCTACTTTGCGCTGTCGCAGACTGCGGAAAGCGTTCCGTATGTCCTGGCGATCGCCGCCGCCAGCTTTTTGTATATCGGCCTCGCCGATCTGGTGCCCGGACTCCAGGGACACATCGGGCCGGAGACCGGGTGGAAACAATTCCTGCTCATGTTGACCGGTGTCGGGACCATCCTCCTGATTCGTCGCCTTCACGGCTGAACGACATTGGAGGACGTAGTACGTATCGACAACGACCTCATCACATCCGGAACGAGAACCGGGGAACCCAACACAAGGAGGGAAGAAAAATGAAACGATGGACGGGATTACTGGCGGCAGCGTCGTTGATTGTCGCATCCGAGGCGACGTTGGTGATGGCCCAGGAAAGGGAACGGCATATGGGCGAGATGAAGGAGTCGTGTAGTAGTAGCCGCGAGGCAGAACACGCTCAATATCGCCATTACGGCCATTACCCTCACCATTTGATCAAGTATGCGAAAGAGATCGGTCTGATACCGGACCAGATCGCCCGCCTCAAGATCATCCGACTCGAGTTCGAGCGTGTCTGTCTTCGGGCCAGGGCCGAGATCGGCGTCAGCGACCTGGAAATCGCGGTACTGACGGACGATCAGAAAGCCGCGATTGCGACGATCGAGGCGAAGGTGAAACAGCGCGCAGCGACGGTGGCCGGGCTTCAGATTGCGGCCGTCAAGGCCAAACGGGATGCCACGGCGCTCCTGACTGCTGAACAGCGGGAGAAAGACCAAGCCGTACACGAGAAAATGATGCAGCAGATGCAGGAGCGGAGAGGCGGTATGGGGAGCGGACAGATGGGCGGTAGTATGGGTGGTATGGGTGGTGGAATGGGCGGCGGGATGGGCGATAGCATGGGCGGTGGTCGGCGAGGTGGTGGAGGTATGGGCGGCGGTATGATGCAGGGCGGTGGACAGATGGGTGGCGGGACAATGGACGATGACATGATGCAGGACGACCAGAACGACTCTTCGCAGCAAGAGGAATCGCAGGGCGAGCATCAGAATCATTGAGTTCGCTGCGAACCATCCGCCTCGCGAGACAATGAGAATGAGAAAGTCCACACTCTTTTTATGTGCCGCATCCGCGGAAATCGTCGCGCTGGGCCTGCTCCTGATCCATGCGTCCCTGAGCGAGCAGGCCCGGCGCGCGAGCCTCCAACAGAATGCCGCAATAGTCAAACGCCTCGGCCTGACCGATCTG
This sequence comes from Candidatus Methylomirabilis lanthanidiphila, assembly GCA_902196205.1. Lineage (NCBI taxonomy): Bacteria > Methylomirabilota (SeqCode) > Methylomirabilia (SeqCode) > Methylomirabilales (SeqCode) > Methylomirabilaceae (SeqCode) > Methylomirabilis (SeqCode) > Candidatus Methylomirabilis lanthanidiphila. The sequence goes on from CABIKM010000015.1 coordinate 65,562, forward strand.
GCCCTCTTTCCTGAGGCCCGATACACGAGACATCTGTCCCAGGCGGACTGGCATTCCGCGTTCCAGGACCATCCCCTCTCCCTCGAACACTTTCCTTCCGGTTCGTTTACGCTGCCGCCGAAAGACGTGTGGTCGAACGATGCGCGCCTGGATTGAGAAACAACGGTATCTGATCGACTTTACCCTCTCCTCGTTCCTGAGAAGAAAGGTGAAGAACGTCGGTCTGTTGATCCTCTACACGCTGATCGTCTTCATCCTCGCCTCGGTCATGTTCTTTACCTACACGATCAAAAAGGAGGCCTCGGTCATCCTTCGCGCCTCGCCGGAAATCGTCGTTCAGAAGATGCTGGCTGGAAGACATGACGTATTCCCCGCCGGGCAGATCGACCGCCTGAAAACCGTTCGCGGGGTCGCCTCGGTCGAGGGCCGCCTCTGGGGCTATTATTTCGACCGACATGTCGCAGCCAACTATACCTTTCTCGTCCCTCCAACGTCTGTCCTGGACGATACTGACGACCCTGTTGATGCCGAAGAGCCGGAGTCGCGTGAATTTGATGACACCTCGTCCGCCACACCACTTTATCAACTCGATCCGACGGCGTTGACGCCGGGCACCATCATCATCGGGCAAGGCATTGCACGCCTTCGGCGCGCCGGCGTCGGCGATTCTCTCTTTTTTCTCGCATTCGACGGGACCGTATTGGAGTTTCGGATCGGAGGTCTGCTATCCTCAGAATCGGAACTGGTGTCGTCCGATCTCATCCTGACGACCGACGCGGACTTTCGACGGCTGTTCGGCATTCCTCACGACGCCGTGACGGACGTCACCGTGTCGGTTCGCAACCCGAAAGAGATTCCGACCATTGCCGGAAAGATCGCGCGGCTTCTGCCTGATGCCCGTCCGATTACCCGGGACGAAATCCTGAGAACCTACGATTCGATCTTCAATTGGCGCGGAGGTATGATGCTTGTCATCCTCGCCGCCGCCGTCCTGGCATTTGTCATCTTCGCGTGGGATAAGGCCTCCGGCCTGAGCGCCGGCGAGAAACAGGAAATCGGTATTCTCAAGGCCATCGGCTGGGAAACCTCGGACATTATCGAGATGAAGTTCTGGGAAGGAGCGGTGGTGTCGCTGACCGCCTTCTTCACCGGTGTCATCCTGGCCTATCTCCATGTCTTTTTCTTGTCGTCGGTGGTGTTTGAGCCGGCCCTCAAAGGATGGTCGACCCTGTATCCGCAATTTCGCCTGACCCCCTTCATCGATGTCGGACAACTGACGACACTCTTTTTCCTGACGGTGGTCCCCTATACCGCCGCCACGATCGTGCCGGTCTGGCGCGCCGCCACGATCGATCCCGATACGGCGATGCGCCGCGTCGGGGAGTGACCGATGATCGAACTGACCAACGTCAAAAAAGCCTTCAATGTCGGAACGCCGAGTGAATGTTCCGCGTTGAACGGCATTACCCTGACCATCAGCGACAAGATGGCGACGGTGCTGGTCGGTCCGAGCGGGTCGGGCAAAACGACCCTGCTCACCATCATCGGCTGCATGGCGCGACCGTCGTCCGGCCGCGTCACGCTCAACGGACGGGAGATTACCTCGCTCCCGGAACGGTTCCTGACCGAGATTCGGCGCAAGACCTTCGGGTTCATCTTCCAGCAGCCGAACCTGATCAAGGGCATCACCGCGCTGGAGAATGTGATGTTGCCGGCGTACCCGACCGGGACGGAACATGCCGCGCTCCGGGAAGAGGCCATGCGACTGCTCCATGGACTTCACCTTGCCGAGAAGGCGGTATCGAAGGTCGAGTGGCTCTCCGGCGGGGAGGCGCAGCGGGTCTCCATCGCCAGGGCGTTGATCAACAATCCGTCCGCCATCATTGCCGACGAGCCGACCGCGCATCTTGACACAAGCTTGTCCCGCCGGTTCCTGGAGATTGTGGAGCGGTTCAAAGCGGAAGGCAAAACGATCCTGATGACCAGCCATGATCCGCTGGTCTACCAGTCTCGCGTCGTCGATCGCGTGGTGCGGCTCAGGGACGGAAAGCTCGAAGAGGCGGCAGGATGATTCTCCACCCGGCAGTCATCGCCAATGTCGTATCCTCTCTGATTATCAGCGTCACCATCGTGTATGCGGCGGTGTACGGCGTCCAGATCCTGCTGAAGTGGGATCTTCAGAGCGGCGAGGAACTCCAGTTACGCCTCGAACGACGGACGTATCTGATTTCGACCCTGTTGAGCTTTATTTTCGCTCTGGAGCTGATGTCGCTGTTTCTTTTCGCCTTCACCGCGGATACCCTCTGCCCGTTGTTCGTCGGCGCCATGTGCGCCGCGGGGACGCTGAATGTCAATGCGTTCGGCTATCCCACCCTGCTGATGAAGATGGTCACGTTTCTTCTCGCCGGGCTCTGGCTCGTCCTCAATTATGCGGATAACCAGGCGTACGATTATCCGCTGATCAAGAAGAAATATGCGCTGCTGGCCGTCATCGCCCCGCTGAGCGTCCTGGAAACCTTCCTGGAAGGAACCTACTTTCTGAACCTGCGCGCCGACGTGATCACCTCGTGCTGCGGCAGTCTCTTCAGCGATGAGCAGGTCACTGGGATCGGCTCGGAACTGGCGGCGCTGCCGATCCGGCCGATGATGTGGACGTTTTTCCTTGGAATGGGAGGGATGCTGCTGTTCGGGCTGTGGTTTTACATCACCGGCAAAGGGGGATATCTATATTCGCTCTTCACGTTCACCATGTTCGGCGTCTCGCTCGTTTCCATTATCTCGTTTATCTCGCTCTATATCTACGAGCTGCCGACCCATCATTGTCCCTTCTGTATCGTCATGAAGGAGTACGGGTATATCGGCTATGCCCTGTATCTCCCGCTCTTTCTGGGGGCGGTCACCGGTGGCGGCATCGCAACATTGATCCCGTTTCGACGCATAGAGAGTCTTCACGCGGTTCTGCCGGCGCTGATTCGCAAATTGACGATTATCTCGCTGGCCGCATACGCGACCTTTACGGCGATTGTGATCTATGAAATCGTGGCATCGAATCTGATTCTCTAGAGAAAGGATGATACGGGGGAATGAGGACATGAGACACAGACCGTCCATCGCCTATACGGCGCTTGTCCTGATGTCGATCGTGCTGATGACGCTGGCGGCCGTCGACAACGCCGCATCGGCAGACCGACGACAACGAGGCCTGACCAGGAGAGACAAGTGCCCGGTATGCGGCATGTTCGTCTATAAGTACCCGAAATGGATCGCCAAAATCGAGTTCCAGGACGGCCACGCGCATTTTTACGACGGCGCCAAGGATATGTTTAAACATTATATGAATCTGTCGAAATATACGCCCGGGAGATCGGGGCACGAGATCGCGGCCGTCTTTGTCACCGACTATTATGCGGTCGAACTGGTCGAGGCCAAAGCCGCTTTTTACGTCATCGGGAGCGATGTCCTGGGCCCGATGGGGCACGAACTGATCCCGTTCAAGGATGAAGCCTCGGCGAAGGAGTTCCTGGAGGACCACAAAGGAACGCGCATCCTGCGATTTGAAGAGGTGACGGACGAGGTCATCAAAGCGCTCGACGCGGCCCAACAAGAGAGAGGGAGGAAGCGATGAAGCAGATCTGGGTGTGTATCTTAGTCTGGGCGTGCCTCGGGTCGGCTGTCGCGTTTGCGGACGACGCAGGAACAACGACTGCCGGCGAAAGGGAAGAGTGCCGGATCTGCGGCATGTGGATCGATCAATACCAGCGAACCGCCGCCGAGCTGGTCTATAAAGACGGTCGAAAAGAACATACCTGCGGCGTGGTCTGTATGTTCCGAATCCTGGAGGATGAGGGTTTTGAGGCGTTCAGCGCCATTACGGTGCGCGACTTTGACTCGGGCGCCATCGTCGACGCCCGAGAAGCCGCTTATTCGATCGGCAGCCGGGTGATCCCCGATATGATTCCGAACATCATCGCCTTCAAGGACCGGGCCTCGGCAGAAGCGTTTCAGGCCAAAGAAGGGGGCGAAGTCATCGACTTTGAGAGAGGCCTGCAGATCATCACGCCGCGCGGCCAGACGGTGCCGTTCCGGCTGCAGACCGCCGTGACGACAGGCAAAGGATCGTTCGGGCTGGGTGCGGGGTTCGGATACCGGCGGAGGGATGACATCAAGCTCGGCTCGGACAGCCGCGATCCGCACACGTTTATCAAGAACCGACCCCAACAACCGCGCGCTCCCAGAAAGATGGAATCGTACGGCCAATCGCTCTTTGTCAATTACGGCATCACCGACCGGCTGGCACTCCTGGCGAATCTGCCGTATTTCGAAAAAGAGACCAGTCGATTCGAGAAGAATTTGCAGACGGGCCGAATCACGATCATAGACGCCGATGCTGCCGGATTGGGCGATCTCGATCTCCGCTTTCGCTACAACCTGTGGCGAAATGCCGTTCAAAATACTTGGGTCACTGCGACGCTGACGACAACCATCCCAACCGGAAGATTTAATAAGGCGTTCGTCGACAGTCCCGCGCTGCAATCCGGGGCCGGCGCCCCATCGGTCGGGGGGGGCCTCCTTTTGTCATACAGTTGGCGAGACCTGTGGTTTCACTCCTCCGCGACGTATACCGGAAAACTGCGCAACGGCGATGAATACAGGTTCGGCAACGAAGCGGCAGCCGGCATCGCGCTCCACTACACGCCGCGGTATGATTATATGTTCGGGATCGAGGCGGACGCAATCCATGCCGAAAAAAATGAGTTCAAAGGGGTAACCGTCGGCAACACCGGGGGGACCCGAGTCAATCTTACGTTTGTCGCCGACTGGAGATTTCTTCTCGCGCTGGGCGGGAATTTTACGCTGCGGGCCGCCATCGGGTTGCCGATTCATGAAGATCTGAACCGCCGCACGATCGGGCCGCGAGAGCAAGTCCAACTCGGCGGCGGATTCTTCGCGAACGCGGCGGTGACCTACGCCACCCGCTTCCCATTTTTTGAGTGATACGACGATCGGGACAACAAGAGATCGAATAGCCCGACCCATGTCCTATTGTGCCTTCCGGATCTTCGCGCAGCACAGGTTCCGGGTGCGCAACCTGACGGGAATCCTACCGGACCCGGGCTCTTGCCCGTTCGGGCTTAGACACCGGCAGTAAGCTGGATGCGCATCACGACCGCATTGCCTGAGGACAATGCACACTTCTTCGTCGCCCGGCAGGAGCTGCTATGGCTCCCAATCCTAAAACCGAACCCTTCATTCTTCACCACCGCCGCTACGACGACTGGTTCGAACGCCATCGGGCCGCCTATCTGTCCGAACTGTTGGCCGTGCGGGCGTTGCTGCCGTGGGAGGGGCGGGGACTCGAAGTCGGTGTGGGAACGGGACGCTTCGCAGGCCCCTTGGGGGTTCAGCTTGGAATTGATCTCGCCGGTGAAACACTGAGCTACGCCCGCGGACGCGGCGTGACCGTAGCGTGCGCGGTCGCTGAAGCGCTGCCCTTCGCAGATGCGGTCTTCGACTATGCGCTCGTGGTGACCACGATCTGCTTCGTTGACGATGCGCGCGCCATGCTGCGCGAGATCGCGCGTGTGCTGAGACCCGGAGGGACGATCGTTATCGGAATGATTGATCGCGAAGGCCCTCTCGGACACGATCATCTCACCCGCCGGGCAGAGAATGTCTTTTACCGCACAGCAACCTTCTACTCGGCGGCGGAGGTCGAGGCTCTCCTCACGGAGACCGGCTTTCGCCACTTCGTCTGGGTGCAGACTGTGTCCGCACCGCTTTCCGAGATCCATGAGATTGAGCCAATCCGCCCAGGCACGGGTCGGGGCGCCTTTCTCGTGGTCGGCGCACAGGCTTCGAGGGAACAAGGCGAGCGACGCGGGTCATGAATTCGACTTATGTAAATGCCGGCGCGCTTTACCTGATTTTATCGGTCACAATTGGTCCGGCTGTTGTGCCCGGCGAAGTCGTTTCGTGAAAGTGGATCATCTCCTGCCGATTTCCTGGAACTTCTCATCCCCTTCCTCGCTCTTCTAAAGGCTTTTCAGGGTGTAGTGTGGGCAGAGGTTCAGGTTTCCACACATCTGGGGTCAGTTACCCACACGATTTCCGGAAGCAACCTTCCCTTTTTCGTAGGGTGAGACTTCTGGAGTGAAAGCTGATACACTCTTTTTGACCATGGCTCGCAATCTAATACTCGCGAAGAGTTGGAACAGGTACGGCAAACGCCTGAGCCTCTGGATAGCCGCCCTCATGATGGTTCTGCTCGGACTGAGGCTGACCATGTTCGCTCCCTATCAGGTCAAGGCGACCGGCGTGACTCGCCACGATGTCCAGCAGGAAGCATTTGGCGTGGGGACGGTTGAGGCGAAGGTCATAGTCAGCGTCGGCAGCAAGATCATCGGGCGCGTGACGGCACTCAACGTCGATCAGGGGGACCGGGTTCGTGCAGGGCAACTCCTTGCCACCCTCGAAAACCAGGATTTCCAGGAACAGGTGTCCCAAGCGGCGCACGACCTCGAGCGCACGGCGGCCGACCTGGTGGCCAACGAAGCTGCAATCAGACAGGCCGAAGCCAACCGGGCGCTTGCCCAGAAGAACTACGAGCGGTACCGAAGCCTATTCCAGGAAGGGGCTGTGTCTCGCCTCGACTTCGAGCAAAAGGAGAACGAGCATGTCGCCGCGCGTGAAGCCGTTAACACACTCCTGGCCCAGCGAACGTCGATCGAGAAACAACAGAAGAAGGCAGCGGCAAACCTGAGTTTTGCGAAGGCCAAGCTAGCCGACACCATGGTGCATGCCTCCTGCGACGGGGTGGTGGTGACCCGCGAGGTCGAGGCGGGCGATGCCGTGGTTGCGGGAGCCCCCCTTTTCCGCATCGCCGACTGCCACACCATCTGGGTCCGGGCTCACGTCGATGAGACGGTCGCCGGCGCGATTCGCGTGGGCCAGCCGGCCCGGGTCATCCTGCGGTCCCATCCTGAGCAGAGCCTCCCAGGCCAGGTCGCCAGGGTGGAGGTCGAGAGCGATCGGGTGACCGAGGAGAGGGCGGTCAATGTGACTTTCCCCGTACCCTCCCCTATCCCGCCCATTGGAGAGCAAGCAGAGGTCTACATCGTCACAGGGCAGAAAGCTCAAGTCCCCGCGCTGCCGCAGAAGGCATTGGTCCCCATTGGGAAATCGTTCGGAGTCTGGCTTATCAAAGGTGACCGGGTTCACCTGCGCCAGGTGCAGGTCGGGATCTCGGACCCCTCCGGCTGGATCGAAATTGTCGGCGGGTTGAACAGCACTGACCGGGTCGCTCTTGCCCCGCCGGAGATCATGTTGCGACTCAAGGACAACGCTCGAGTCTCCGTAAGCGAGGCAAGGTCATGAACCTGGCCATTCGCGACATCAGGCATAACAAAGACCGGTTCATCCTCACCTGTCTGGGCTTGGGACTGCTGATTTCCGTCGTCATGGCGATGAGCGGCATCTATGCGGGCCTCATTACCGACGCAACTGCGCTCCTCCGCCAAGTCGATGCGGACATCTGGGTAGTGGAGAAAGACACCTTCGGGCCATTCGCCGACGACTCCCGCATCCCGGAAGATCTGCAGTACAACATCCGGTCAGTCCCCGGGGTGGTGCAAGCCGCACCCCTCTCTTTCCGCAATATGCAGCTCGATTACCGCGGGCGGACCCTAAGGTTCTATCTCGTCGGCTACCGCTGGGACGGCATCGGCGGCCCGCGCCATCTGATCGCCGGCCGACAGATCGGGCGCAAGCACTACGAGTTGGTGGCTGACCAGAAGCTCGGGCTCAATCTCGGTGACGTGCTCCATCTGGGGCTGCACGATTACACCGTGGTGGGGCTGACCAGGAATATCGTCTCGCCGGCCGGCGATCCGGTTATCTACGCCTCTCTGGCCGACGCCCAAGAACTCTCGTTCCAAAAGACGAATGAGGCGATTCGGAATGAGCGGGCCCGCCTGGCCGCACGTCTGAAAAACTTCGAAAAGAAAGTGCCTGGCCTCGCCCATGAGCTTGAGGCTACGGTTGAAGAGATCGTAGGCAACACGCACATCGTCAACGCCGTCATTGCCAGGATCGATCGCCAAGAAACCTCCGAGGCCGTGGCCGCCAGAATCCTCCGGTGGACCCACTACACCGCCCTGACCAGTGCGCAGGAGGAGGAGATCCTCACGAAACACGTGATTGAGAAGCCCCGGCGACAGCTCGGGCTCTTCCGAATCATCCTGCTTGTCATCTCGGCTGTCATCATCGCGCTCATCGTCTACACGCTCACTATCGAGAAACTTCGGGATCTCGCCACGCTAAAGCTGATCGGAGCGGCCAATCGTCGGATCGTCGGGCTGATCATGCAGCAATCTCTGGCGATGGGCATCCTGGGCTATCTGATTGGGGCTGCCATCATCTATTCGACCTACGACAAGTTTCCTCGGCGCGTCGTCCTGCTTCCGATCGACATGGGGGTCTTGTTTGTCATCGTCATCGCCCTCTGCGCAGTCGGAAGCCTCCAGGGGGTGCGAACCGCGCTCAAGGTTGATCCATCGGTCATATTGGGAACCTGAGATGGAGCCGGTAGTCCGAGTACGCAAGCTCACCAAGGTCTATGGAAGCGGCGACACGGCAGTCACGGCCCTATCAGACGCCGACCTGGAGGTGTTTCCCGCCGAACTCGTCGCCGTCATCGGACCGAGCGGCTCGGGAAAAACAACCCTCCTCACCGCCATCGGGTGCGTCAAGGAGCCCACGAGCGGGTACATCGAGATCGACGGCCGGGTGGTCTTTGACAACGGTTGGCATAAGGTGGACCTCCTCCAGCTCCGGCGTGAGAAGATCGGCTTTATCCTCCAATCGTTTAACCTCCTCCCCTTCCTGACCACCCTGGAAAATGTGCTCATCGCTATGGACCTGGTGGGCAGGCGTGGGGAAGAGGCCAGGGAGAAGGCGACCGGCTTGCTTGACTATCTGCAAGTGGCGCATCGCCTCGGTGCGTACCCGGAGGGCCTTTCCGGCGGGGAGAAGCAGCGGGTCGCGATCGCCCGGGCGTTGGCGAACGACCCCAAGATCCTCCTCGCGGATGAACCTACGGCCCAACTCGATACGGATCGGGGGAAGACCGTAATGAGCCTCATGATGAAGCTGGCCAAGGAGAAGAACTCCGCCGTGATCGTCGTCACGCACGATCGCAGGATGATAGAGGGTTTCGATCGCATTTATATGCTGGAAGACGGGAGGATGCTGAATCATCAGCGATAGACACTATCCAATGTATGCTGAAACGGGGTCGCGACGATGTCGGATAGCGACGCAATGTCCGGGAGAGTGAGAGTTCATGCCTCGATGTAAAGCAGGGAACGTGCGCGGCACACTTGCGGGCGAATTCCGACGAGCCCCCTCACGATAAGGCACAATCAATGGATCGGCCATCGCTACCCGCAGAAGAGAGGGATCGCTTTGCCCGATCGCTGCTTCAGCACCTCGATGCCCTCTACAGCTTTGCGTGGTGGCTGACGCATCGCCGGGAAGAGATTGATGACCTGGTCCAGGAGACCCTCCTCCACGCCCTGCGATCCGCACACCAGTTTCAGTCTGGAACCAATCTGAAGGCATGGCTCTTTAGTATATTGAAACATGAGTGGTTCCGGCGGACGGGACTGGCCAGGCGGGAGATTGCAACCGATTCATTCCCGGACAACCAAGAGGTGTCGAACGAGGAGTGGGCGATCGAGACCGACGTCATTCGGGCGGTATTGCGGAAGGATCTGGACGAAGCGCTCTATACACTTCCTGAAGAATACCGGAGCGCGGTCCTCCTCTTTGATTTGTATGAGTTTTCGCTGAAGGAAACGGCTCAGATCCTGGCCGTACCCGACGGAACCGTAAAGTCTCGTCTGGCCAGAGGCCGTCAGATATTGCGTGGTCGGCTGCTGGCGTATAGCAGAGGGTCTGGCAATGATGAGTTGTGAGACAGTCAAAGATTCGTTGGATGCGCTGCGGGATGGCACCCTCGGCTTGCCGGAGGCGAGTGAGGTACGTGCGCACCTGGCGATCTGCCGATCCTGTGCGAGAGAGTGGAAGCTGACGGAGGCGCTGCGTGCCGTCATTCGCGACCGGGCCGCCGCGCCCGTCGCCCCGCCAGCGTTCCATGCCGCGATGGCGCGTTTGTTGGAAGATCACGCGACGCCGATGGGCTGGTTCGCTCGTCTTCAGGAGGTCTGCCGTCTCCGGCCCGTTGCCGCGATGGCCCTCACAGCGGCGATGGTGCTGCTCGTCCTGGTGCCGCTGAATCTGCATATGCTGTCCACGCGGGATGCTGTTTTGCTCCTGATTGAGGAGTCGGTAAATGAGCACATCCGACTCACGCTTCACGAGGCGCCGCCTGAGATCCCGACCAGGGAGTTGCAACCATTGCCTGTCAGACACCAACAACGGCTCGAACTGTCCCAATCGCTCTCGTTTCCGGACGATCAGGAGTACCGCCTGATCGGGGGGCAAGTAAGCTATCTGCTCCATCGGAAGGTGCTGACTGTGACCTACTACCGTCGACCTGATCGGCCGATCACCCTGTTGGTCTTACCAGGCGCAGGAATTCGGCTGCCGGACCGGTCGGTGAGCCGGAAGGGGGACGTCTACTGGACCATCCATCACGGTTTTCGGACCGCACACTGGCAGCAAGGGCCGCTGATCTATTCGCTCATCTCAGATGCCGATGAAGCCGATCTGTCTCCTCTCATTGGAAAGCTCCGGCACAAATAGGATCGGGCTGCACGATTGTGACGAGCCGGATTACGCCTTACTTAGCAACGCATTGCCGCCCCCGCGCGGTCACCCCCTGTCGATTTCCTGGAACTTTTCATGCCCTTCACAGGTTTTGTTAATAGAAGGGAGGTGAGTAATTATGATGTGGGAGGCGTTGTTCTCCGGTTGGCTCTCTGAGCCTCACGTCATGATCATCCTGTTTGCCTGGTTTGTGCAGGGCGTGTTTTGCTACAGCATGTTCGCACTGCCCTACGGGCGAGAGCGGGAGGCGCAAGCAAGAGAGGCTGCGGAGGCTAAGAAGCCCACGGCGATTGCGGGGCGTCCGATCGCGGCTTGAGCGACCGTGGCTTCGACATTCGACGTGTACGCTGAAGCGCTCTCTCGGCAAGCTGTGAGGAGGAGAGGCACTGTGAAGGAGGGGCTGATCCCGCGGTTTACGGGGATCGGCCTCATTTCATCTCCTTGACTTCCTGCCGAGAGACGTGAGAAAAGAATAGAAGAATGATTTGCGAAGCGGCTTCAGGGGTGATGTGAGACGGTATTGATTGCCCGGCGGTCCGCGCCCGCAGCGGCAGCTTGGGGAATAGAAGTCGAGGGGGAACTCCTGGGATCTGTGCGGGGGGATCCCGGCAAGGAGGAACGAACATGGCGGTAGAAAAGTGGCGGCGCGGCGATCTTCCCTCGACAGGGGAGAAGGGACCGACCAGGCAACTGACTACTGATTCGACGACCTCCGAGGAGCGGTCAGCATCAAGAATTCCTTAGAAACACAGCCGTAAGACAAGGTATGAGCAATCTTCTCACGCCTCTGTACGTCTTCGTCCTCTGGATCGACTTCGCCGGGTTTACAACGCTCATCGGCACTCTTGCTTTCCAATACCTGATCGTCCGACCGGTCTCACGATCCTCTCGGGATGTCGAGCCGGTTGAGCGACGGCTGCTGCAGGTAGAAGCCTGGGCGCTGGCGCTGGTTGCCATGGCAAGCCTACTGGAGTTGCTCCTGCGAGCGCTGGAGATGGGCGGCGGGGTCCTGAGCAACGTTGGTAATGCACTTCCATCTATACTGCTCGAGACTCGCTACGGTACGATCTGGCTTGTTCGGATCGGACTTATTGGAGTGGTTGCCGTTGGTTGGCGGTTCTGGCCTGGGATCACCCTGTCCGCCGGCATCCGTCTGCTTGGAGCTGCCTCTATCGCCCTCACCCGAAGCCTGTCAGGTCATGCGGCAGACTGGGGAGATGTAACGCTCGCAGTCCTGATGGACTGGCTCCATCTGCTCGCAATCTCCGTCTGGATTGGGGGGCTGCTCGTGATAGGATTTGTTTTACGCGCCGCGTTGACACCAACCAGCGACCAGGACGCCGCCCTAGGCTTTGCCTTGATCGCCAGACGATTCTCAATCCTGGCGACCGTCTGCGTTGCAGGTCTTCTCATAACGGGACTCCTCCACCCCCGGTTGCAGTTGATGTCCTTCTCGACCCTCTTCCGAATTCCTTACGGATGGACCCTGCTTACGAAACTTTCACTGCTCTTATTGATGCTGCTGCTTGCGGCCCTGAACCGCTACTATCTCCTTCCCAAACTGGGCCGAGGTGGGGATGGGCAAACCCGATTACTGGTTATAACCATTGGCCGGTTGGAGTGGCTGCTCGCCGTGCTTGTGCTGATTTCCAGTGCATTGCTCACTCAACTGACGCCCGCCCGCTCTATCCGCCGTCAGGAGCACCCACAGCCCCATGCCGTTCACCGGCCGGCAGCAGAAGAGGACCCCTCCAAGCACTTTGTGTTGCATCCGTTAGCAGGGGTGAACACGACAGTTCGACAGGAAGACGACTGAAGCCTATATTATTTTTATAGGTGAAATGTGGGCAGAGTACGATTTTTTTACCAAAGTGAGTAAAGGAGGGGAAATATGTTGCTCAGAAAGGGATTGGCACTCTGCATTGCAATCGCGGCTGTATTATTCCTTGGTAGCGTCGTCCCACCCGTCGAAGCCGGACAGGTCACCCTGCACGTAGTGGATGTCGACGCGCACGAGGGCATCCAAGTCTGGGTCCCCTCGTCGATTACTGCGAAGAAGGGTGATACCATAACGTTGATCCTCACGAACCACCTGATGGAGGAGCATGGGTATGAAATCGAGGCGTTTGGTGTGAAGGAGGTCATCGGCAATCACCAGACCAAGACCGTTTCCTTCAAGGCCGCTAAAGCAGGGATCTTCCCGATCAAGTGTCAACTTCACAAGGCGGAAAACCATTACGCCGGGCAACTGGTAGTCATCGAGTAGCAGAAGCGGCTCATTCGAGTGAGCGGAACTCCGGCCTTGAGGGACGATCCCTCAAGGCCGGCTCTATTGTGATCGGGATCCTGTTTGGCCCACCCGTGTCCTTCCGCATTGCGTCCCATGGCTGTATAGTCGTAGGCCAATTTGTTGCAGCGGTGAGCAGGCGTCTGTAGACAGGCGTATTCCGATCGAGTAGAAAGGTTTCCAGGTGGCGTTTTTGCTCAAGCGTGTGATGCCCAGGGAGACACACTGTTGCATATGCCGCTCTTGAAGAGAACATCTTACAAGGCTTGGCCCCTTAGGTATCTTACCGCATCGGCAGTCGGTCTTTACCTGCTGGTCAATGCGTTCCTCATCCTGTGTCTGGCCCATCCTCACAATCCCCGTCTCCAAGGTCACACAGACAGTCACCCCGTCTCTGTCTGTGAGTGGGTGTACAAGACCGTGTCCTCCCATATGCCGTCGTCGGGAGTCACCCTCCCTCTGGTTGCGGTTGTACTGCCGGCGTTTCTATTGTTGCCACGGTGGCGTCCCGAGACGTACCTCATCAGGCTAAGCGGCCGTTCCCCTCCTCTGCCCATCCTCCTCTAAGTCTTATCACTCAAGCACCCGACTACCAGACATCACAGCATTAGAATTATCTCATTTGAGCAATGGCGTCTGAGCCTTTCACAAGGCTCGGGCATAGTCTACAGCGAATCAATCGTCGCGCCGTCGGCGCCACGCGAGGCTTGCCTCAGCGCCACGATAGCCCTGCTCACTCTCCTCCCATGTGGATAGGACGAGGGAACTGGAGGTGTCATGTGAACACACACGTCGAAAGATCGCGCCGGACCAGGGGTCAACGCATGATCAACGGGAAGATGGCTCGCCCGTCGCGGGACTACTTCGGCGAAGCCCTCCGTATTCTGGACAACGATATGACGATTGAACCGCAGCGCGAGCACCTGGCAACGCTGTGGGGGGTGGTGGTCGGCCTGACTCGCAAGCTGACGCAGGTTGTTGTCGAGTGCGAGGATGGTCGGTGCGCAACCACAGACACGCGCCACTCCGGCAAGACCGCGCAGGCATTCGGCGGTCCGAACAAAGCGCACTGATGCACGCCGGCAGCCCCATCGCGCCATATGGGAGCTGCTGCAGGGCCTACCTTCCCTGCCGGGGTAGGACGACATTTCACAGGCAGGTCTTTCCCTCCCTCGAAGCGGATGAGCCGCTCGGGACCGCCGTTGCTCATTCGGCGGTCCCGAGGCTCACCGTCCAGTGGGAAGATAAGGAGAATGACCATGTTGTACCGACGAATGCTGAGCGTGGCAGTGATCTTCGGCGCTGGCCTGCTTGCATCAATGGCGGAGGCGGCGGACCAGCAGGTAACGCTGATGCTGGGCGGCTCATCGTGCGAGACGCACGTACGAGAGATTAGGACCGCGCTCAAGCGGGTTGAGGGGGTCAAGGGGGTCGATCTCCGCAGCATGCCGGGCCACGCCATCGTCAGAGCGGAAGCAGGACACGTCACACCGGAGCAGTTGACAGCGGCTGTGGCCGGAGTCAAGGGAACCAACTGGCGCTGCACAGCCGAGGTCATGGAATAAACAGTGAACGGGGAGAATATTTGTAGCATCCGTGAGTAAGTGTGAGTAGACACCTCTATCCAAAGGAAGTAAAAAGAGAGGTAACTCGCTTTACCTCTACGTCGTAATGTCATAATGGACGGAGTCGTATCCGTGGCGCTTTCGACTGGATCATCTAACATACCCCGGCCTTTAAGGTCGCTCGCCGCATCGGCAGTCGGTCTTTACCTGCTGGTCAATGCGTTCCTCATCCTGTGTCTGGTTCATCCCCACAACACCCACCTCCAAGGCCAGACCGACAGTCATCCCGCTTCGGTCTGCGCCTGGGTCCACAAAACCGTTGCCTCTCATGTTCCATCGTCAGGGGTGAACCTCCCCCTGATTTCCGCAACACTGCTTGTCCTCCTGCCGTTGCCGCAGTACGCGGCCCGGCTCTCCTCCATCAGGCTCACCGGCCGCTCCCCACCCCTACTCGCCTTCGTATAACTCTTTTCACTCGAACACGCACAGCACACACCCTCATTATCTCGTTGAACCGTAACGCCTGAGCTGTTTACAGGGCTCAGGTCCACAGAACAAGTTACTCCGTTGTGGACGCCACAGGCTTGAGCCTGGGCTCGCCTCAGCGTCGCTGTATCTTGTTGCTCCATGTCCTCCCGCGTGGAGAAGCCGACGACGCGGCAAGGACAAAGGAACTGGAGGCACCATCGTGAACAATAGCAATGCGCATGTCGCAAGATCGTATCGGACTATGAACCCACGTAGATTTTACAACAAAAAGGCCCACCCATCGCCAGACTACTTCGGTGAAGCGCTCCGCATTCTCGATAATGACATGACGCTTGAGCCGCAGCGTGAGCACCTGGCGGCGCTGTGGGGGTTGGTGGTCGGCCTGACGCGCAAGCTTACGCAGGCTGTTGTCGAATGCCAGGATGATCGGTCTGCCACCGTCAGCACACACTGTCGCGTATCACAGATAAAAATAATCATTGAGTGAGAACTCACGCCTCCGAGACGACTATCACATGGACAAGCAGTCTCCCACCCACCCTTCCTGCCAGGGTCGGGCTGGTGCTCTACGGCAGGAATGCCCTCCCTCGAAGCGGATGAGTCCCTCGGGGCCGCCGTTCCTCATCCGGCGGTCCCGAGGCTCACCGTTCTGGCGGGAGGCGCGCGTGTGGTGAGATGAGGGCATTGTGAGGCATGGCATATCTCAAAAGAGGGGGAGAACAACGATGACGCAACGCGGACGCAACCGCAGGCACAAACGTACAGCAGCCCTCGTCGGGATGACGATGCTCCTGACATGGGCCACGCATGCTACGGCAGAGGAGGAAAAGAAGGAAGAGGTGACAACCCTCAAGGAGGTGATTGTCAGGTCTACCGCTATGAACGACGTCTTTGTGCCGTTGAATGCAACCGTGATCGACGAGACACAGCGGCAGTCGCTGGCACCGGCCACCAACGACACGGCCAGCCTGTTGAGAGACATCCCAGGCGTCAGCCTCTACGGCGGCGGCGGTATTTCCAGCCTGCCGGCGATTCATGGCTTGGCCGATGACCGCCTGCGCATCAAGATCGATGGCATGGATCTGATCTCCGCCTGTCCTAACCACATGACCCCGGCGCTTTCTTATGTCGATCCTTCCAACGTGGGAACCCTGAGGACGTTCGCCGGTATCGCACCCGTCAGCGTCGGCGGCGACAGCATCGGCGGTACGATTCTTTTGGAATCTCCGGCGCCGGTGTTCGCCGCTCCAGGCCAAGCGCCGCTGTCCACCGGTCATCTCAGCTCGTTTTATCGCAGCAATAACCAAGCGCGCGGCGGCGACTATTCGGCCACCTTCGCGACCGACATTTTCAGCGCCACCTACAGCGGATCGGTCGTTCACGCCGACAACTATACCGCGGGCGGGAACTTCAAACCCGCCGGGCCGGCCGCTGTCGACAAGCCTGGGAACATTCTCGACGGCGATGAAGTGGGCTCCAGCTCTTATAAGGCCGAAAACCACAACCTGGCCTTTGCGCTGAAGCAAGGCAACCATTTGTTCGAAGCGAAATTAGGTTACCAATACATCCCGGAACAGGGCTTCCCCAATCAGCGCATGGATATCATCAGCAACACCCAGTGGCGGCAGAACCTGCGCTATCTCGGTCAGTTCGGGTGGGGCTCGCTGGAAGCCCGCGCCTATCATGAAACGGTCCGGCACGATATGGATTTCGGCGACGATAAACAGTTTCAATATGGCATAGCGCCGGGGATGCCGATGAACTCCGACAGCAGGAACCTCGGCGGGGTACTCAAGGCCAACATCGATCTGACCAAAGACCATACCGTCCGGGTCGGCGGCGAGTATCAGTATTACCGCCTGCACGACTGGTGGCCGCCGTCCCCCAGGGTCCTGCCGCCCGGCGTCATGATGGGAGGCATGGCGCCGAACACGTTCGTGAATATCAACGACGGCACGCGCGAGCGAAAGGCGGTATTTGCCGAATGGGAGACGCGACTGCACCCGCAGTGGCTGACACTGCTGGGGGCACGCTACGAGCGGGTCGGGATGGATGCCGGCGATGTGCACGGCTACAATAACATGGACGAGTTTGCGGCAGATGTGTTTAATGCCCGCAATCATGAACGCGACGACAACAACTGGGATCTTACTGCGCTTGCCCGCTATACGCCGACGCCGATGCTCAGCCTCGAATTCGGCTACGCGCATAAGATGCGATCGCCGAATCTGTACGAACGGTACGCCTGGTCGACGAACTCCATGGCTATGGTAATGAATAACTTCGTCGGCGACGGCAACGGTTACGTCGGCAATCTGAATCTGGATCAGGAAAAAGCGCACACCTTGAGCGGGACCGTCGACTGGCATGCGGCCGACCGCAGTTGGGGATTCAAGGTTACGCCATACTATACCCATGTCACCGACTATATCGATGCACGACGCTGCCTGCAGAGCGGAATGAACGTGACCTGCGGGGTGCCGGTGAGTAATACCCCTTCAGACAAGTTTGTCCTTCTCCAGTACGTGAACCAGACGGCCCGGCTCTGGGGTGTCGACGTCTCCGGCCATCTGCCGTTGGCACAAATCGACGGCGTCGGCGAATTCAACCTCGCAGGGCTGTTCAACTACACGAACGGTAAGAACCGCACCACGGGCGACGACCTGTACAACATCATGCCGATGAACGGCAAGCTGGCGCTGAGACACACACTTGGCGGTTTCGACAGCAGCGTCGAGGTGATCATGGCGAAGGGAAAGAACAATATCTCTGACGTGCGGAACGAAATTAAGACGTCGGGCTATATCCTGGCCAATCTGCGCGCCGGCTACAACTGGAAGACGATGCGGCTCGATTTCGGTATCGACAACGTATTCGATAAATATTACTCCCTGCCGCTGGGCGGCGCCTATACCGGTCAGGGCATGACGATGGGCCTCAACTCAATACCGTGGGGGACGGCCGTCCCCGGTATGGGACGTTCGTACAACACCAGACTGACCTACAGATTCTGATTCGGCGCATCCACCAATAACAGAGGTTCGGACACCTACACCACACAAGGAGAGAGACATGCAACGAGTACGAACCATCGCCATTGCGGCCCTTCTGACCGCGGCCCTCATCTCTACCGATGCCTGGGCATTTCCACACGCCAATATCCGATCCAAGGACACCCTTGATGCGTACACCGGCAGGAATTATCAGGAGGGGACCAGCGCGGTCCTGAGTATTTCCATAGGCCACGGGTGCACCCATTCAGGAGAGTCGTATTCCACCCGGATGGTGACTGCTCTCTTCCCTAACGGTCTGGACCCGGATCTGGGCGGCATCACCTTCACAACAGACGGTACGACGAACTACGAGGGCAACGCGATGTTCGGGATCAAGCCTCTGGTAGATTACGACTGGAAGGAGATCGTGCCGATCACAGGTAATGTCCCGACCTATTACAACCACGGTGTCAAGACAACGGATGTGCGTGCCGTACATTGGCGCTGGGGATATATCCCGGACAACTTCGTGGGGTATGCGGACGTCAGCGTCAGTTTCCCAAAATTTCGACCTGACACGTGTTACAACAAGATCACCGTCGATATACCGGTTGTGCAGTACTGCTCAGCGGATTCAAAACACCAGCAGGATCACGAATGGAGACGGGACAGGCTCAAGAAGAAGGATCTCCACAGGATCTATGCATGGATGAAAGAGCCCACCTCTGCATTTCCAACTGACACGATTGTCGCCCCCGGCTACGTGGCGTCTTTGACCATTGTCAGGAACCAGACTACCAATCCGCTGCCGGCGTCATGTGGAGGAGCGGGACAGACGCTCGAATTGTATCCGACGGCGGCCGATATCGACATGTATTTGCCGCCTCTTGACGGTGATGTACCCTCCAGCGGCGGAAGCGGCGGCAGTGACGGCGGACATGTGCACTAAAATAAACACTCCGCCTCTCGTTGTTCCAACTCCCCAAGGTAGGAGATGGAAACCGGGGTTCGCCTGGTCCACACCTTGACATGTGAAAAATCTCCGTGGTAGAGTTGCCTCACTTCTGCGCAATGATGGCGTCAGGAGCTTCGAGGGAACGAACGCGCGCGTCGGTAAGGGAGTGGGCAACTTATCACGAGGAGGAAGGCAAGATGAGGCGGAGGCTTGCAGCAGCAGTACTGGTCCTTGGGGTAATAACCTTCGCGGGTATGAGCGTGTCATGGGCTGAAAAGTCCCATCAGGTCCAGGCCATCGAGCGCACTCGGGCAGCCATCGCGGTAGGCAAGGAGGGGCACAAAGATGCGTTAGTAGAACTCGCGACGCAAGCTCTGCAGCATGCCGAGGCCGCCGAGAAGGCGAAGGCCAATCATATGGCTGCGGCTGTCAAGGGACTGATGGAAACCATTGAGCACGGCAAAGCGGGCCATGCCGATCTCGCCATCAAGGCCGCTGAAGGGGCGCTCGAGCACCTCAATGCCGCAAAGTAAGGGGACCTCTGGTTGATCGATAGAGACGCATCGGGCGGGAAGGCCTCCTTCCCGCCCGATGCCATTTCATTGACCCGCGGAATCCGGATCATAATTCAGAATCGGCGACAGCCAGCGCTCCACCGTCCGCAGATCTATTCGCTTGCGCTCGGCATAGTCTAACGCCTGGTTTCGTCCGACTTTTCCAACCGCAAAGCAGATCGCCTCTGGGTGGGAAAAGTCGAGCCATGCTCACCGAGCTGGCCGGAACCATCGCGCCATTGTCTGTCAGGTGGATGCCGGCGTTGCGCTCCACTTGTAGAAGCTGGGGACTCCACGCCAGGCCCGCCGCACCGCAAGCGCCCGCACCGTTAGATCGAGGCGACATGAACCCCGTGAGCACCACGCCGCCCGCCATCCGACGCACGACATGGCACTGGCAAACCGATCAGTTGAACGCCGAAATTGTCCTTCGCCTTGACACCTGAAAAACCTCCATGGTAGAGTTGCTGTGCTTCTGCAACCTGATAGTTACAGAAGTGTCGAGAGAAGGAACAGGCGTGCCGTGGGAAGTAGGCAACCTATCACGAGGAGGAAGGAAGGATGAGGCGAAGGATTGCAGCAGCAGCGTTATTCCTGGGGGTGGTGACTTTCGTAGGAACCGGTATCTCCTGGGCAGCAAAGTCGCATATGGTTGAGGCGACCGAGCATACCCAGGCAGCCGTTGAGCACGGTAAAGCGGGCCACGCGGATGTGGTCGCCACACACGCGACAGCGGCCCTGCAGCATGCCGAGGCCGCTCAGAAGGAGAAGGCCGACCCTCATAAGGAAGCGGCCATCAAGGGATTGAAGGAGGCCGTTGAGCACGGTAAAGCGGGCCACGCGGATGTGGCCGGTAAGGCCGCTGCAGGCGCGCTCGAGCACCTGAAGGCTGTAAAGTAAGAACACCTTTCTCTACAAAGACATTACATGGGCAGGAAGGAACCCTTCCTGCCCATTTTCTTTTACAGCATCCGTCATTGCGAAGAAGCAAAGCGACTGAAGCAATCTGACCTGAAGGGTCATCCCGAGTGCAACAAGGGATCTCAGGGGAGATTGCTTCGGCTTCGCCTCGCAACGACACTACGTGCCGGATTGCCGCGCTCCCTTCGGTCGCTCGCAATGACGCGCTCGAAAGAATGGAGTGTAACACTAATTACTGCAGGTCAGTGCCGGGAGTATCCGCATCATAATTCAGATTCGGCGCAAGCCATCGCTCCACCGTCCGCACATCCATCTGCTTGCGTCTGGCGTAGTCCGACACTTGGTCCCGTCCGACCTTTCCGACTGCAAAATAGGTCGCCTCCGGGTGGGCAAAGTAGAGCCCGCTCACCGAGCTGACCGGAACCATCGCGCAACTGTCCGTCAAGTGAATGTCGGCGTTGCGCTCCGCGTGCAGCAGGTCAAAAAGCGTGCGTTTCTCGGAATGATCGGGACAGGCCGGATAACCATGAGCGGGGCGGATCCCGCGATACCGCTCCCGGATAAGATCCTCGTTGGCAAGCTGTTCTCCGACGCCATACCCCCACTCGGCTCGAACGCGGCGATGCAGGTATTCCGCAAAGGCCTCCGCAAGGCGGTCGGCCAACGCTTTGGCCAGAATAGAGGTATAGTCGTCGTGCGAGGCTTCATATCGCTTGCACAGCGCATCGAGGCCATGACCGGTCGTCACAGCAAACGCGCCGAGATAGTCCGGACGTCCGCTTGATCTGGACGCGATAAAATCGGCCAGCGCCAGATTGCATTGCCCTTCGCCCTTATCCAGTTGCTGGCGGAGCGTGTGAAAGGTCGCCAGCAGTTGCGACCGCGAGTCATCCGTATAGAGTTCGATATCGTCGCCCACGCTGTTGGCCGGAAAGAACCCATAGACCGCCCGGGCAATGAGCTGTCGTTCCTTGATAATCTGCTCCAGCAGATGCTGGCCGTCCTCGAACAGCTCTTTGGCTTTGGGATTCTGCAGGACCTCAGGGTATCGGCCCCGCATCTCCCACGCATGGAAGAATGGGGTCCAATCGATATATGGCACGATCTGATCGAGTGGACACTTGTCCAGTACACGGATGCCGGTGAAGGATGGCGCAGGGATATCCGCCGTCTCCCAATTGAGCAGGAGTTTCCGACGACGCGCCTCAGCCAGCGTCAGCAGCGGTCTCGGTTCACGGTTCTCATACGCTTGCCTGACCCGGTCCTGGTCCAGTCGATTACTTTCGACAAACGTGGGCCGCTGCTCCTGACTCACGAGATTCCCGGCAACCACGACAGCCCGCGAGGCATCCGCGACATGGACCACCGGCTGGTCATAGAGGGGGGCGATCTTGACGGCCGTGTGGGTTCGGCTGGTGGTGGCGCCGCCGATGAGCAGGGGAATCTGCAGCCCTTCCCGCCTCATCTCCCGCGCCACATGCATCATTTCGTTGAGCGACGGCGTGATGAGACCGCTCAGGCCGATCATATCCACCTGCGCGTCCCGGGCGGTCTTCAGGATCGCATCGCACGGCACCATCACCCCCAAGTCGATGATCTCATAGTCGTTACATCCGAGCACGACCCCGACAATGTTCTTGCCGATATCGTGCACATCTCCCTTGACCGTTGCCAGCAGGATCTTCCGCTGCGTGTGCGTGCGGTTAGACGCCAGGCGCTCGGTCTCGATAAAGGGCAGAAGATAGGCCACCGCCCTCTTCATGACACGTGCGGTTTTGACCACCTGGGGCAGAAACATCTTCCCGGAGCCGAACAGCTCGCCGACGAGGTTCATGCCCGCCATCAACGGTCCCTCAATGACCTGAAGGGGCCTGTCGTAATGCTGCCGCGCTTCCTCCGTATCCGATTCGATATAGTCGACGATCCCCTTCACCAGCGCGTGCGTAAGCCGTTCCTCCACCGATCCCTGTCGCCAGGCTTCATCCTTCACGGCTGTACGCCCCTGCGCTTTCACACTCTTTGCAAATTCCACCAGCCGGTCGGTCGCGTCGGGACGGCGGTTCAGCAGCACATCCTCAACCAGCTCGAGCAACTCTTTGGGAATCTCCTCGTAGACCGCCAGTTGCCCGGCATTGACGATCCCCATATCCAGGCCGGCCCGGATGGCGTGGTACAAGAATGCCGAGTGCATCGCCTCACGGACCGGATTGTTCCCGCGAAACGAGAACGACACGTTGCTGACGCCCCCGCTGACCTTGCAGTGCGGCAGATTGGCCTTGATCCATCGGGTCGCCTCAATGAAGTCCACCGCATAGCAGTTATGCTCCTCGAGCCCGGTTCCTACCGTCAGAATGTTCGGATCAAAGATGATGTCCTGCGCCGGCACCCCGACCGTCCCGGTCAGGATCCGGTATGCGCGCGCGCAGATCTCGATCTTGCGCGCCAGCGTGTCGGCCTGACCATGCTCATCAAATGCCATCACCACGATCGCAGCCCCGTACCGTTTGACGAGCCTGGCGCGCCGGATGAACGCCTCTTCGCCCTCTTTCAGACTGACGGAGTTCACCACCGGCTTCCCCTGTACGCACTTCAGCCCCGCCTCAATCACCGACCAGTCGGAGCTGTCGATCATGATGGGTACCCGAGCGATGTCAGGCTCAGTAGCGATCAGGTTTAGAAATGTAACCATCGCCGCTTTCGCGTCCAGCATCCCTTCGTCCATATTGATATCGATAAGCTGGGCGCCGCCTTCGACCTGCTGCCGTGCGATGGAGACGGCGGCCTCATAGTCGCCGCTCCGGATCAGCTTGGCAAACGCCGTGGAGCCGGCGATATTGGTCCGCTCCCCGATATTGACGAAACCGACATCGGGACAGATCGTCAACGGCTCCAGGCCGCTTAACCGGGTGTGCGGCTGAGGGCGAGGGGGAACGCGCGGTTCACACTCCTGCACCGCCGTCGCAATCGCCTCAATGTGGGCCGGGGTGCTGCCGCAGCAGCCCCCGACGATATTCAGCCAACCGCTCTTGGCAAAGTCGCTGAGATCGGCAGCCATCATCGCCGGTGTCTCGTCGAAGCCCCCGAACGCGTTGGGCAAGCCGGCATTAGGATAGCAACTGAGCCGTATCGGAACGATCTGCGCGAACTCCTCGATGTACGGGCGCATCTGCTTGGCCCCAAACGCACAGTTGATCCCGACGCTCAACAAGGGCATATGGGCGACAGAATTCCAGAAGGCCTCCACCGTTTGTCCGGACAGTGTGCGCCCGCTCTTATCCGCAATGGTCACCGAAACCATAATCGGCACGCGCCGTCCGACCGCCTCGAAATACTGATCGATGGCAAACAGCGCGGCCTTACAGTTCAGCGTGTCGAAGACCGTCTCGACCAGCAGCAGATCTACGCCGCCGTCCAGCAGCCCGCGGACCTGCTCGGTATAAGCCGCAACCAACTGATCAAAGGTAATGGCGCGGAAGGCCGGATTATGGATATCGGACGGCATAGACGCCGTCCGATTCGTCGGGCCGATCGACCCGGCTATGAATCGCGGACGGCTCGGATCCTTCGCCATTGCACCGTTCACGGCGTTGCGAGCGGCTCTCGCGCCGGCGAGATTCAGATCGTAGGCCACCGACTGCAGCCGATAATCGGCCATCGAGATCGACGTCGAATTGAAGGTATTGGTCTCGATAATATCGGCCCCGGCGTCCAGATACTGGCGATGAATCGCCTCGATGATGGTCGGCTGGGTGATGGCCAGCAGGTCGTTACACCCCTTGAGATCGCAGGGGTGATTAGCGAACACCTGCCCACGGAAGTCGGCTTCCGTCAGATTGTGCCTTTGAATCATCGTGCCCATCGCGCCGTCAAGAACGACGATGCGACGCCGCAACAACTGCTCAAGCTCTATCGTTCGATCTGACACTGTCGTCATCTCTATCCTGTACCCCGCGCCTACTCCGCATTCCGCCGCCTATCCCGCCCGCCACACCTCCCACGCCCCTCCAGCGTCACTGTGCTCACTATACTGAATTCTCGAACTCGTCGCAAGGCACGCCCGAATGTGCGGGTGACGCCAGGCCGATGAGCGCCATCGCCTCAATCGGTATTTCCTATTTGCCTTAACGGGCGTAGTCCATTAGTTTTTAGAGGCGTCGAGGTGCATGACTCGATCCTCGCAACATTGGCTGACCTACGACCTACCGGTTTTACGAATACCCTGGAGGAACTGCCATGAACATTACCCGATTCGCCATCGCGTGCGTTGCGGCGACGCTCTTGAGCCTCCACACCTCGGCGTGGGCCGGCACGCTCACAGATCTCGAACAGGCCTTTGAGGCGCAGCAGAAATCGCTGCAGCAGTTGCAGCAGGACATGCAGCGGCTGCGGCAGGAGCGGACCGCGCAACAACAAGAGGTCACCAGGCGCGTGATGGAGGTGGAAAGGAAGGCCGCGGAGGCGGCGGCGGCGTCACTTCACACCGTGTATGAGCCTGTGCCCGGAAAGGGATTCTTCCTCCGGTCGGCCGATGGCCAGTTCGAGCTGAGGCTGCGCGGGTTCATGCAGAATTGGTTTATCGTTGAAGGGGCGCGGAAGGAAGAGGGTTTCCCCGGTATCGTGGACGGCCAGGATCTGACGAAAGCAGGACTGGCGCGACACGATCCGAGTACATTTCGGATCCGCCGTACCAGGATCATCATAAGCGGCCAGATCTTCAAGGACTTCGGCTTTCTCATCGAGCCGGAGATTACGGGCGGATCCATCGGTACGCGGATTGAAGAAACCTGGCTCAATTACACGTACGCCCCCTGGGCAAAGCTGACCGTGGGACAATACAAGGCACGATTCGGTCTCGAGATGCTCACCTCCTCTCGGGATCTCGACTTCGCCGAGCGGGCCGTTATTGCGAAGGCTCTGTCTCCGGAATATCAGATTGGCGCCACCGTCGAGGGCAGCCTGAAGCTCGCCACCCTACCCGTCTACTACGGGGTGGGGATTTATAACGGCTGCGGCCGGGTCGATCAGTGCCCAGGCAGCATCGACAACGACGGCGATAAGGAGTTCACCGGTCGAGTGACCTTTTCGCCCCCGATGCCCTTCGGAACGCTCACCGTCGGCCTGAATGCCGACCACCGAACCTTTCGGGTCGTAAGGGGAAATGGCGCGACCGATCCGGCGGGCGTCACACGGCCGGTCGGCGGCGGCTCGCCGTTTCACCGCTTTAACCCGGTCGGCCCGACCAACGTAAGACTAGCCGGCAACGGAGAAGGCGGAACCCAGAACGGCTTCCTGATCAACGGCAATCGAGTGACCGGCGGCGGCGACATCGTATTCGATCTCTATCCGTTCATTATTAAGGGCGAGTATGCCTACGCCTCCCAGGAACGGGACGGGCTGGGCGCCGGCGGTACGAACCTCGATAACCTCATCATGCAGGGCGGGTACGGGTCGATCGGCTACTGGATCTTCGGCAACAAACTGAAGGGCCTGCTGGCAAACGGCCGCTACGAGCACGTGCGGGTCGATGATAATAGGGGTACGTTTACTACGCCCATCTCCGCAACCAATGAGAGACCGATGGAGTTGCGCTCCGGCACCCTCGGCCTCGCCTGGTTTGTGAACCCCAACGTACGACTGCGGGGCAACTACATCCTCACCGACCTCAGGCCCGGCCGGAATGCCGTAGGGCTGAGCAACAGCGAGCACGGCGAGGTCGCCCATCAGGGGATCGCCGAACTGCAAGTCCAGTTCTAAACTGATAGTCCGTCATCACCCACGCCGACTGCTCGTTTGGCTTACGCAGTGCTTGCTGCGACCTCCCTCCTTATGCTGATATTATGCTTGCAATTTGCTTGCACCGAATGATCGCAGAGGAGGCTAGATATGCCACAGCTCTCAGTAAGAAACCTGAATGAGGAGACCATCAAGCGCCTGAAGGCCCTTGCGAAACAGCATGGGCGCTCCCTTCAGGGGCAAGCCAAGATTGTCTTGGAGGAAGCAGCAATGCTGCCCGCCAACGAGATTTCAGCCATTGTTGAGAAGTGGCAGAGGCAGTTCGCCGGCAAACGTTTCAGCGACAGCACCAGGATCCTCCGGGAGGATCGTCAGCGGTGACGCCGTTGGTGGTGGATGCCAGCATCGTGGTGAAATGGCTGCTCCCCGAACTACACAGTGTGCCGGCTCGCCGTTCCGCCGGGAAGTCGCCACCGTCGCGCGGGGCCTGAACTTCACACTTACCACCAATGTCGGCGATCTCGACCTCTTCGGGGAAATCGCCGATGGGGGGTCCTATGAGGACCTTCAATCCCACAGCATGACGATCAGGGTCTTCGGTATTGAGTGCCGGTGCCTGAGCCTTGAACACCTGATCGCCGTCAAGCGAGCCGCCGGCCGCCCCAAGGACCTGGAGGTTATCGCCGAGCTTGAGGCCATCCTGGAAGAACGCTCTCACAATAAGAACGCCTGAAACGTTTCCGACTTGCCGTTCATCCGGCGTTCCACCTGAGCACGAAGAAATCGCTCCCGGTTTTCCTTGCCTCACGATGAATCCCTCGGAATGACACGGACCCAAAGCTTTCCGCATCACTGCTGTTCACGAAAAACCTACGAGAACTGTAGTGCGTATTTGGTGGGTCGCCTTCTGGGCTACCATGGCGATCTCATTTCTCAAATTCTAATTGCAACTTACTTGCAAGATTTTGCTTGACACGCCTAAACGTTTCGATATTATTGCAAATTATTTGCAATAAATGCACGACCGTCAGCCCCGTGCGCAGAGAGCCTCGGCTAAGGGAGCAGCATGATCATCAATATGTCACAACGCCGCCAGACGATTACAGACCTCCTGGCAAATCGCCGGTTTCGGTTGACGGAGCCAAGGCAAGCCGTGTTCGAGGTACTCATGGACGCAGGTAAGCCTCTTTCCGCCGCTCAAATCCATACCAGATTGAATCATAGCCGGGTCAACCTCGTCTCGGTCTACCGAACTGTACAGTTGTTCGTCAATCTGGGGATCCTGCGGGCAGTTGATGCCTCTGCCGGGTCCCAACGGTTTGAGTTGGTTGAGCCGTACAACGAGCACCATCACCATCTCATCTGTACGAGGTGCGGGGAGATCGTGGAACTTGAGGGTTGCCTGCTCACAGAGAAGGCGCTTGATATGATCAGCCATCGCGTGCGGCAAGACAAGCAGTTTGAGGTGACCGGTCATGAGGTGCAAATACTTGGACGGTGCGGTGACTGCTCTATCGAGCGGCAGTCCGTCGCTCGAGCGGCAGATATTGGGAACGGAGGAAGAAGATGGGCGGGCCGCGCCGCGGCGAGAAAGACCGTCGAAGCAAACGGCTGACAGCGGCCCTGGTCGTCCTGGCCATCGGCTTCCTGCTGTTGGCCCCTGATCCCCATGACCATGGGGATGCGGGCTCGCTTGGTGGGCTGCTTCGGCTGTTCCTGCCCGACTCCAGCCAAGCCACTGATCCCCATCACCCCGGAGACGAACCTCAGCCGGAAGCGAACGGGTCTTGCCCGATCCATTTCTGGCACCAAATTGCCGCGACCGGCCTCCTCGTCGTTTTCCTGCTACGAGTCGTCCTCGGCTCACTCTTCCATATTCCCTCATTCGTCACCGTTCCCTACGTCACCGATCTCGGATCGTGTCACAGCCGCGCCCCACCCGTGTGCCTGTAACACTCCGCGTCCGTTGGGCCAACACAACCAGCACACATTAGCACCGTAGCACCGTTGTCATTGCGAGCGACCAACGGGAGCGCGGCAATCTCGGCGTCGTTGTCCTGGAGGACTGTGAGATTGCTTCGGCTTCGCCTCGCAATGACGAGAGGCACAGCGACGAGCTTCGCAGGGAGGGATGATTCATGTACTGGTCCTACGTGAAACAAGGGAGCGTAATCACGTTCGCAGCACTTGCTGCACTGATGCTCGGAACGGGAGTGACGTGGGCACAGGTCAACAACCGGGAGCTGGAGGTTCTGAAGAAGGAGGTAGAAGAGCTTCGGCGGCGCGATGCGCAGAAGGACAAGAAACTGGAAGAGCTTCAGCGCCAGATCGAAGCCATGCGATCTCTATTGCCGGCAGTCGAGAAGCCTGCAACTCCACAAGTCGCGCTTGAAGAAGCTGTGAAGGAGATCGAGCCGCAGAGGCCGGCGCCTGTGCCGACCGACCTGGCGTCGCGTCAGGTCGGCGGGAGCACCTTCCGGCTGATTGACATCTCACTGGATGCGCTGTTTGCCGCAGGAACCTCCACCAAACGGGAAGCCTCAATCCGGAACCTTGAGGGCGGCGACCACGATCCCCGCAAACGCGGCTTTACAGTCCAGAATGTGGAACTATCGCTTACGGGCGCCGTCGACCCCTACCTGACGGGCGAGGCGCATATCATCTACCTCATTGACCCGGAGGTCGGCGACACCAGGATCGAACTGGAGGAGGCCTTTCTGACCACACAGGCGCTGCCGTATGGCCTTCAGCTCAAGGCAGGGCATTTCTTCACCGAGTTCGGCCAGATTAACCCGCAGCATCCCCATCAGTGGCACTGGCTGGACCAGCCGGTCATCAATACACGGCTGTTCGGACCCGACGGCCTGCGACAGACCGGCGTCCGGTTAGGATGGCTCACGCCGCTCCCCTGGTATTCTCAACTGTACGTGGGCGCCCAGAATGCGAACGGCGAGACCGCCGCCAGCCTCCTGGCCAACGACGAATTCTTTGAGGAGCGGCCGATCGGCGGACGCCCGTTCGTCGAACGCGATGTGAGGAACCTTGCGGACCTTCTGTATCTACTCCGTTGGGAGAACTCCTGGAACGTCAGCGACACCGTCACGACCAAAGTCGGCCTGTCAGGGCTGTTCGGCCCGAACGCAACCGGCTCGGATGGCCACACGCGTATCTATGGGACCGACCTCAAACTGACATGGCGCCCCGCCACCAGCTTCCGAGGGTGGCCCTTTTTCCTGTGGCAGTCTGAGGCGATGGGCCGGGATTACGTGGCGGACCGGTTCTCCGACGGTACGATCGATCTGCCGCGCAAGAAACTGCGAGACTGGGGGTTGTACACGCAGGCGCTCTATGGGTTCTCTTACGGTTGGGCCGCCGGACTGCGCTACGAATATGCAAGCGGAACGGGGGCCAGTGTGCTCACCTATAACGGCCGGGAGAATGACCCGTTCCGGGACGACCGGCACCGAATCTCGCCGCTGCTCGCCTGGCATCCCTCGGAATTCTCACGGCTTCGCTTGCAGTACAACTATGACCGAGCCGATCACCTCGAGCGCCAGGACGCCCATTCCGTCTGGCTGGGGGTGGAATTCCTCTACGGCGCCCACCCCGCTCACAAGTACTAACGACGGGAGGCATTGCATATGCTGAAGACACTTCCAAAACTATCTGCGCTGTGCGTGTTGGGCTGTGCTTTGGGCACTCTCGTTCTAACCGGTTCGCGCGCCTCTTTTGCGCAAGAGGGCGCGAAGCCGATGGCTGTGTGCGCCACGGTGCCTGACCTTGGAAGCTTGGCCCGGGAGGTGGGCGGAGACCAGGTTTCCGTCACAGTGTTCGCTAAGGGAACGGAAGACGCGCACTTTATCGAGGCCAAACCCAGCTTCATTAAGACGCTCAGCCGGTGCGATCTCTATATCCAGACGGGGATGGACCTGGAGATCGGTTGGGCCCCGAGCCTCCTGCAGAACGCCAGGAACGCGGCGGTCCTGCCGGGTGGGCGCGGCTATCTCGACGCCTCCAGGGTCATCGAGCGTCTGGAAGTCCCAACCGGCCCGGTGGATCGCTCGATGGGCGATGTTCACCCCCTGGGGAACCCGCACTATCTCCTCGATCCGTTGAATGGCCTCAAGGTGGCCAGGCTGATCCGCGATAAGCTGATTGAGCTGCGACCGGCCAGAAAGCCCTACTTCGACAATCGCTACGCCGCATTCCACCTGAGACTGGGCGCGGCGCTGGTGGGCGAGACGCTCGCCAGGAAGTACGATGCCGACAAACTTGCGCTATTGTACGAGCACGGTAAGCTTGTCCTTTTCCTGAAGGGGCAGGGCGAGGTATCGCTCCTCGGCGGATGGCTGGGAAGGATGCTTCCTTACGTCGGAATCAAGGTCGTGGCCGATCATAATATGTGGCCCTACTTCGCTCGCCGGTTTGGGATCACGGTCATCGGGTTCATGGAGCCGAAGCCGGGGATCCCCCCGACAACCAAGCAACTGGGGATGCTGGTAGACCTCGTGCGGGCAGAACGGGTCGGCGCGATTCTGACGGTCAGCTACTATGACCCTCGTCATGCTCGATTTATCTCGCAACAGACCGGCGCCAGGATCGTGAATCTGGCCCACCAGCCAGGGGCTCGCGATGGTACCGATGACTACCTCGCCATGATTGACTATAATGTGAGAGCGATAGCCGCCGCGTTAGGAGGCTCATAGGTATGGCCGTGACTTAATACTCAGAGCATTAAATAGCTTACCCCCCTTTTTCAAAGGGGGAGGTTGCTTGAGATTATGTACGGGCCTTACCGGCACGGGAGAAACGTGGAACACGCTGATGTCATCCTGAAAGCGACAGCGCTGACGGTCGGCTACGCGGGCCGGACGGTGCTCGAACAGGTCACCGTTGAGTGTCGGAAGGGAGAGTTCTGGTTCTTCATCGGGCCGAACGGCTCCGGAAAGACGACGCTGATTCGCACCATGCTGGGCATCCTGCGTCCTTTGGGCGGCCAATTGTGGTTCGACCCGGACCTGGCAGGCCGAGAGGGTATCGGTTTTGTCCCACAGCGATGCGATCTGAACCCCGCCCTCCCTACCACGGTCCGGGAGTTTGTCATTCTTGGGCTCGTGGGCATTCGACTCGGCAGGACAGAGGAAATGGAGCGCATGGAGTGGGCGCTCCACAAGGTGGGTCTGGATGGGATGGCGCAACGCAACTACTGGTCCCTTTCCGGCGGGCAACGACAGCGGGCGCTTGTGGCTCGAGCCCTCGTGCGACGGCCCAATCTGCTGATCCTCGATGAACCGACCAATGGCCTTGATCTCTCGACGGAAGACTCGTTTCTGCGACTGCTCGCCGACCTGAACCGGACGGAACATTTGACCCTCGTCTTCGTGACTCACGATATCGCCATTGCCGCCCGATACGCCACGCACCTGGCGTTCTTCTGTTCAGGCCGCGTCGAGTCGGGACCGCGTGAGCAACTGCTGAACCGGGCCGTCCTCGAACGGGTGTACGGGGTGGGCATAGCGGTGACGCGTGATCCATCGGGCGCTGTCGCAGTCCAGGTCTGCCCGCCGGGGGCACCGTCGTGATCCAGGAGTTCATCTCATCATGGCCACTATTTCAAAACACCTACCTCGTCGGGTGGTCGATCGCCCTGCTGCTCTCATTGGTGGGCGTCCTGGCGGTCGCTCGCGACCAGATCTTCATCGGCGCAGCCATGTCGCAGGCCTCAACGCTGGGTATCGCCTTAGCAATGTGGATTGGCGCGTGGATTGCTCCGGCAACGCTCCCCTGGTTTCACTCGGATGAATTCCTCTCCGCCATGGCCGTGGCGTTCTCTCTAGGCGCCGCGCTTATCACAGGGGGCTGGGCGGCGACGGACCGGGAGAGCCATGAGGCGATTACGGGCTGGGTATTCCTCGGGTCGGCCAGCCTCTCGATCCTCATCGTCTCCCACAGCCCGCATGGACTGGAGGAGATCCACCGGCTGCTCGCCTCAAGCATCATCGGCGCCACCCGCACCGACGTCTGGGGGTTCAGCGCGCTCGCCGGCCTGACCGCTCTGTTTCTCGCCGTCACCCATCGGCGCACCCTGCTCTTTCTCATGGACCCCGCCATGGCTGCCGCGGTGGGGATGCATACCGGCGGGTGGGCCGCCATCATCTCTGCCCTGCTCGGTCTCGCCATCGGGTTGTCCATCCGATCGTCAGGGATGTTGTATACGTTCGGGTGTCTGGTGCTGCCCGCCCTCATCGCAAAGAACGTCTGTCGCGAGGTCGGCCCGATGTTCCTGGTGGCCCCTCTGGTTGCCGTCCTGACGGGCGCCATCGCGTTTGTGCTCGCCAATCACTACGATTATCCCCCCGCGCAGATGACGGTGGCGCTGCTGAGCCTGGCGCTTACGATCGCATGGCTCTTCCGACGGCTGCGCCAGGCGAACGGGATGTTCTGACCGGATTAAAAATTCGTTGTTCGCCATGGGCAGACTATGGATTACAATAGGAGTAGATTAGTGCTTGGTCTCTGGCATTTGTTGTATATTTTCGACAGAAGGCCTGACTGAAACGAGGAGTGCAGAGCTCGATTCCGACAACTCCATTCAAGACGATTTATAAGGAGGTCGCCATGGTCAAGATCGGATCAAAGGCGCCGGATTTTACCGCCAATACCACCAAAGGCCCCATTACCCTGTCGCAGTTCCGCGGCAAGTGGGTCCTGCTCTTCGCCCATCCTGCCGACTTTACACCGGTTTGCACGACCGAGTTCATCGAGTTCGCGAGACGACACAAGGAATTTAAAGATTTGAACTGCGAGGTCATCGGCCTGAGCGTAGACAGCATCTACTCGCACATCGAGTGGCTCCGCCACATGGAGGAAAGCGCCAAGGTCAAGATGGACTTCCCGGTAGTCGCCGACCCGGAAAAGACCGTGGCGAACCTCTATGATCTGATCAATCCCGATGTCCAACTCACGGTTCGCGGCGTCTTCTTTATCGACCCCGATGGGATCGTCCGTTTTGCCATGTACTATCCCATCCCGTTCGGGCGAAACATCGACGAGATCCTGCGCAGCCTGAAGGCGCTGCAGACCGTGGACAAGTACGGGGTCGCCTGCCCGGTGAACTGGCAGCCTGGCCAGGATGTGATCGTACCCCCGCCGCAGACGATCGACGAGGCCGACAAGCGCGCCAAGGCCGGCGCCGACCGGTGGTATATGATGCGGAAAAAGATCTAGCGTGAACCCCCAGATCCTCTATCGGAGTTGAGAATACGCCGATGCGACGTGTGGTAATCCGGGCGCCCAGTTGCGGCGCCGATATCATTACCCACTTGAAGGGTGGGCTTCGATTCCATGCCGAGGAGCTTCAACCCGGCGAGCAAGTAGAATTCGCGTTCGACGCCGAGCGATTCCCGTATGCCACTGCGATCTTCGAATCGTTGCTGGCCGGCGTCGGCCTGATCCTCCTCTCAACTCGCGAGGAGGATCACACCCGGGTCTTCGAGGTCGAAAAGCTGCAGCGTGAGAGTTCGTAGGGAGCATCGGTGACCAGACCGAAAAGCAACCGGCAAACAGAAACGAAGCTCTGGTACGTCGCAATCCTGCGCATCTTTTTTGGCTACTACTTTTTCCAGGACGGCCTCGGGAAGTTGACCGGGGGCTTTACCGGTTCAGATGCGTTGGAGAAGTGGTTGACAACCAAGGCGACCGGAGCATTTGGCTGGTATAAGCCATTTCTAACCGATGTAGCGATTCCCTATCATCAGCTCTTTGCCGGACTGGTTACCTGGGGGATGATTGTGGCCGGCTTGGCGCTGTTGTCCGGGCTGTTGACGCGTCCGGCCGCGCTGGCAGGCATCTTTATGACGCTCAATTTCTATCTGGCCAAAGGGGGCGGGTCGCCGGCCACCACCTCGGACCAGGCATTCATGGCTGGTCTGCTGGTCGTCTTCCTGGCGCGGGCCGGTCGCTCGTTTGGGCTTGACGGCTGGTTGGCTCGACGCTATCCGGGATCCCCGCTCTGGTAGCTTACTGAAGCGCAGCCTTCCACATGGGCAGCCCATGACGTATTCGGCGGCGATTGGCTATCTCTACGGGCTCCAGCGTTACGGCGTCAAGCTGGGTCTCGAGAATATTCAACGATTGCTTGCGGCGGTTGGTGACCCGCACCGTCGCTTTCCATCCATTCTGATCGGCGGAACGAACGGCAAAGGGTCTACCGCCGCGTTTCTGTCGTCGATCCTCCGGGCTGCCGGCTATCGGGTCGGGCTCTATACCTCTCCGCATCTCCTGGAGTTCACGGAGCGCATCCAGGTCGACGGACAGCCCATTGCGGACGCCGACGTCGCCGCCCTCGTCGATGAACTCCGCCCCGTCATCGCCAACCTCTTCCTTGCACCTATGAAATCCCCCCTATCCCCCCCTTTTGTAAAGGGGGGCGAGGGGGGATTTAGCCTGCCCCCACACACTTCCCACCCCACCTTCTTCGAGGTTACGACTGCCCTCGCTTTCCTTCACTTCGTTCGCAGCAATGTAGACTATGCCGTTGTCGAAGTCGGGCTGGGGGGTCGGTTCGATGCTACCAACATACTCAACGCCCAGGTAGCGGTGGTCACTAATATCGCCCTGGAGCATGAAGAGTATCTGGGAAAGACGCTGGAGGCCATTGCCGTAGAGAAGGCCGGGATCATTAAAGAGGCAACACGCGTCGTGTCTGCTGTTCGCGCCCCCGAGGCTCTGGCCATCATTGCCGACGTCTGCCGCACACGCGGCGCGACCCTTCTCGATATCCGGAGCGCGTATGACTGGCAGATTCATCGGTCGGACCTCTCCGGTCAGCAATTCAGCGTAGGCGAAAAAGGGCTGCCTCCGGATACGTTTGATATCCCGCTGCTTGGCCGGCATCAGGTCGCCAATGCCATCGCGGCCCTTGCCGCGTCCCGGCTTCTCCGAACCGGCGGCGCCGCCATTTCGGAACGCGCTATTCATGAAGGCTTGCGCCACACACGATGGCCAGGCCGTCTCCAACTGTTTCCGGGCCGACCCCTCGTGATCCTGGACGGCGCGCACAATCCGGCAGGCGCGGCGGCGCTGCGGGCCTTTCTGGTGGAGCAACGGTTTGCCGGCCGCGTGACACTGGTGTTCGGCGTCCTGCAGGATAAGAACTGGATCGCAATGTTGCAAGAGTTGGCGCCATTGGCACAACGGGTCATCCTCACCCGCCCGGAGAGCGAGCGCGCTGCCGATCCACGCCACTTGCAGGAGGCCGAACGCGTCTGTTCAAAGCTTGAGATCGTAGAGGATGTCGCGGAGGCGATCGCGTTGGCCAGGGCCGTCACCGATCCGGAGGATGCCGTTGTCGTGACCGGCTCGCTCTTCGTCATCTCGGCGGCCCTGCGCGCGCTGAGGGCGCATGAGACGCGAACGTAAGAGGCTGTCTCCTCTGCACTCGCTGCCCGGTCTCACCATGCCTGCCGATACGCCGGACTCGTCGACGCAATCGATTGTGTGACTATTAGCAGGTGTGGTAGCATTGCCACGCCAGGAGCTATGGTCCACCCAGGATACGGATCGTCGTCTGAGGATAGGTGCCCACACATGAACGATCTCTGCACGGTAATATTGGCGGCGGGTCAGGGGACCAGGATGCGCTCGAAGCTCCCGAAGGTGCTGCATCCGGTCGCCGGTCTGCCGATGATCGCCCATGTGATCGAGGCGTGCCGCCCCTTTCAGGCGAAGCGAACCCTCGCAATCGTCGGACACCAAGCCGATAGGGTGAAACAGGCGCTGGCTGGCGAGGCGATTGAATTCGTGGCCCAGCCTGAACAGCGCGGGACGGCTCATGCCCTCCTGCAGACGAGAGAGGCCCTTGCCGGTTTTGATGGCGATCTGCTGGTCGTGTCCGGGGACACACCCCTCCTGACCTCACAGACGCTCGACGGGGTCCTGCGGGCCCACCGTGACACTCGCGCGCTGGCGACCGTCCTCACGGCCGAACTGCCTGATCCGACCGGCTATGGGCGGGTGATACGATCTGCAACGGGCGGGCTCTTGCGAATCGTTGAGGAGCTGGAGGCCGCGCCACAGGAGCGGCGGATCCGCGAAATCAACGCCGGGGTGTACTGCTTTGCCGCACACGCGCTCTTCGAGGCCCTCCAGGCGATCCGCCCTTCTGCCGTCAAGGGCGAACTGTATCTCCCGGACGCCATCGCGCTGCTGCGGGATCGCGACGGGGGCGTACAGGCGCACCGGATACTCGATCCCGACGAGGTGCGAGGGATCAACACCCGCGCCGAACTGGCTGAGATCCACCGTCTGCTCTGGCGAAAGGCCGCCCGGCGGCTGCTGGCCGAAGGGGTGACCCTTCTCGATCCTGAGCGCGCCTATATCGGTCCGCTCGTCAGGATCGGTCCCGATTCGATCCTCTATCCGAACGTCATCCTCGAAGGACAGACGGTGATCGGGGAAGGGACAACAATCTACTCAGGCTGTCGGATCCGCAACTCAACAATCGGCGACGACTCTGTGATCCTGGATGGGTGCATTATCCAGGAGAGTCAGATCGGTGACGGGTGCCAGGTCGGGCCCTACGCGCACCTGAGACCGGAGGCCCGGCTTCGGCAACACGCCAAGGTTGGAAATTTCGTGGAGGTCAAAAAGTCGGTCGTCGGCGAAGGGTCCAAGGTCCCGCATTTGAGCTACATCGGCGATACCACCATCGGGAAGCGGGTCAACGTCGGTGCCGGGACGATTACCTGTAACTACGACGGCTTTACCAAGCATCGGACGGTGATCGAAGACGACGTATTTGTGGGTAGCGACGTAATCCTCGTGGCGCCGGTCTCTATAGGACGGGGCGCCATCATCGCCGCCGGATCGACCATCACCGAGGACGTGCCGCCAGATGCGCTGGCATTCGGTCGGGCACGGCAGACCAATAAGAGCGGCGCCGCCGAGGTATTTCGGTCCAAACACCGGAAGGGGTAACGCGATGTGCGGAATTGTGGGATATGTCGGACGCAAGAAGGTCGTCCCAGTGCTCCTGGAGGGATTGAAGCGGCTGGAGTACCGGGGCTACGACTCGGCCGGCCTGGCGATCCTTCAACAGGACCGGATCGTCATCCATCGCAGCGTCGGGAAGATTAAAGAGCTGGAGAATGCGCTGTGGGGCCGCGATGTCTCAGGCGAGGTCGGGCTTGGCCATACCCGCTGGGCTACACACGGCCGACCCACCGAAGAGAACGCCCATCCGCACAGCGATTGCACCGGCGACCTCGTCGTCGTCCACAACGGCATCATCGAAAACTACCTGGCCCTGAAAGACAAGCTTCAGCGGGAGGGACACCATTTCAAATCCGATACCGATACCGAGGTGGTCGCCCATCTGATTGAGGGGCAACTCCAGGAGACGGCAGATCTGGAGCTGGCCGTGCGACGGGCCTTGGCCGACGTCGTCGGCACCTACGCGCTTGGAATCTTGTGGCGAGGCGATCCGCATCGGTTGGTGGCAGCCAGAAACGGCAGCCCGCTGGTAGTGGGGTTGGGCGATGGAGAGTTCCTTATCGCCTCCGACCTCCCCGCCATCCTGTCCCACACACGGGACGTCCTGTTTTTGGACGACGAGGAGATAGTCGTCCTCTCCCACGACGGTGTCAACGTCACCACCCTGGCCGGGGAACCGGTGGAAAAGAAGATCCAGAAGATTCTCTGGACACCGCTTATGGCCGAAAAGAGTGGGTACAAGCACTTCATGCTGAAGGAGATCTACGAGCAACCGCGGGCGATCCGGGACACTATTCGGGGTCGTTTTTCGCTGGACGGCGGTCAGCTTTACCTGGAAGGGCTTGACGCCCTCCAGGACCGGCTACCGACGATCGATCGGATCGTCTTAGTCGCCTGCGGGACCTCCTGGCATGCCGGGCTGGTCGGTAAGTTCCTCATTGAGGATCTGACGCGTATTCCGGTCGAGGTCGACTATGGCTCTGAATTTCGGTACCGCGACCCAATCCTGGATGAGCGGACGCTGGTTGTCACCATCAGCCAGTCCGGTGAAACGCTGGACACCCTGGTCTCTCTACGCGAGGCCCGTCGGCGCGGCTGCAAGGCTCTGGCGATCTGCAATGTGGTGGGTTCTACGCTCAGCCGCGAGAGCGACGGGGTCTTATACACCCACGCGGGTCCGGAAATCGGCGTCGCCTCCACAAAGGCCTTCACCACCCAACTGGCCGCTCTCTACCTGCTCGCATTGGCGCTGGGTCGCGCCAACGGACGCCTCGATGGAACAAAAATTCAGGAGTTGCTCAGTGAGCTGATCCGCCTGCCCCAACGGATGGAGCAGGTACTCTCCCTTGGGCCCGCGTTGGAAGAATTAGCCGGACAGTTCTGCGCCGTCTCGAATTTTCTTTACCTGGGTCGCGGGATCAACTATCCCATTGCGCTGGAGGGGGCGCTGAAGCTCAAGGAGATCTCCTACATCCACGCGGAAGGGTATCCGGCCGGCGAGATGAAGCACGGACCCATTGCCCTGATCACTGACGAGATACCGGTGGTTTTTCTTGCGCCAAAGGATCGGACATTCGAGAAGGTGTTGAGCAATATTGAGGAAGTAAAAACGCGTAATGGGATCGTGATCGCTCTCTCCGACGAAACCGATTCCCACCTCCTGGCCAAGGCCGACCATCTGATAACCATCCCTCATACCTCCCCGTACCTGATGCCTCTGCTCCTTGTCGTCCCCTTGCAACTCCTCGCCTACCACATCGCCGTAAGGAAGGGGTGCGACGTAGACCAGCCGCGTAACCTGGCCAAGAGCGTGACGGTCGAATAGTCACCGGTTGAACGACTATCCGATCCACAGTATCTTCAGCTCCCCCTCGACTTGTCTGAACTCCTTATCTCCTGTCACCAACTCTGCCTTCCTGAGTTTGGCCAAGGCTGCGGCGAAACAGTCGGCGTAGGACATTTTCTTGCCGGACTTGAACGCGGCCGCCTGTCTGGCCAGCTCCAGATCGGCAGGAACAATCTGGATGGGCAGCGTCGTAATGAGGTGAGCCACCTCCTCGGCCAGCGGTCGCCACGCCCATCACCCTGCACGCCTCTTTGCTTCGTGCGGCTCGAAGCTGATGAGCAGGCGCGACCCGGTCGCCGTCGCCAGCCGCTCCAGCGTGCGCATCGAGGGGCGTGTTCGCCCGCTTTCCAGCCGAGCCACAACCGGCTGAGTGGTCCCCATCTTCCGGGCCAGCTCCTGCTGCGTCAGACCGGCTCGACTCCGCGCCTCGATCACGGCCGATGCCAGGGCAAATTCTTCCTCAAGCGCCATGTATGCCTTCCGATACTTCGGGTCCTTCATCCACCTCTTATGCGAATCGGATATACGCGCCATTACCACACCTCCGCTATTCAACTGATTTCGCGCGCGCCAAGGCCAGCGCGATCTCGCGCCGTGGCGTCTTCTCGGTTCTTTTAGTAAACGCCAGGACGATCACCACGCGACGCCCCACAGCAGTCACATACAGCGCACGCGAAATCCCACTCCGGCCTCTCAGCCGCATCTCCCACAGACGGCCCTCGATATGTTTGACGTGCGGCTCACCCACACGCTCCAGCCCTTTTTCCTCAATGAGTTTCGCGATGCGCGCCAACCTCGCCCGCATGTCCGCAGGCAAGACCTCGACCTCGGCATCAACGGTTTCATTCAGGGTTTCGACCGTCCAGCCCATAGCCTAATATACCAAAAGAGATATAATATAGAAAGCCCTGACGTGGCTGCGCTTGGGTTCATGCGGTTATATTGGTCTTCCAGTCATCAGAGGGAGAAGCAGATAATCAGCCTTTTCGGGCGAGCTTGCGGAGAATCCAGCGGAGGGGATCGTAGTAGTCGTCCGCCACACGCTCCTTCAGGGGGATGATGGCGTTGTCGGTAATCCGGATCTGCTCGGGGCAGACCTCGGTGCAGCACTTGGTGATGTTGCAGTAACCGATCCCGGCTTTCGCCCTGAGCATCTCGGTGCGCGAGTGGGTATCCAACGGGTGCATCTCAAGCGCCGCAATCCGAACAAAGAAGCGGGGTCCGGCGAAATATGCCTTGTTCTCCTCGTGGTCGCGGATGACGTGGCAGACATTCTGGCAGAGGAAGCATTCGATGCACTTATGGAACTCCTGAATCCGCTCGACGTCCGCCTGCATCATCCGGTAGACGCCATCGGGATCGGGGGGTCGCGGCCTGAAGGCCGGGATCGTCTTGGCGACCTCGTAGTTGAAGGAGACATCACCCACAAGGTCCCGGATCATCGGAAAGGTTTTTACGGGAGCAACCGTAATCGGTTCATCGGGGGGAAACAGGCTCATCTGGGTCATGCACATGAGTCGTGGCCGGCCGTTGACCTCGGCGCTGCACGAGCCGCATTTGCCGGCCTTGCAGTTCCACCGAACCGCCAGGTCAGGCACCTGCGTCGCCTGCACCCGGTGGATTACGTCGAGGAGCACCATCCCCTCCTCAGCCTCTACCAGGTACTCCGTAAAGCCGCCACTCCTCGCGTCGCCCCGGAAGAGCCGCAGCGTGATGACCGGCATCACCCCTTCTCCTCGAAGAGCCGCTTGAGCTCCTCGGGCATCTCGCGGATCGGCTCCATGGCCGTCACAATCGCTCCATTACGTTTGCGGACGACGATGTTCACCGACGCAAACCGTCGATCTGCTGACGGATAGTCCTCCCGCGCGTGGCCGCCGCGACTCTCCTTGCGTTCCAGCGCCGCTCGCGTGACACATTCCGCGACCGTGAGCAGCGCGTGCAGGTCCAGGGCCGTATGCCAGCCGGGATTATATATTCGGCCGCCCTCAACGCGCACCTGCGGCAGCCGCTGCCGGTACCCTTCCTGCCGCACCAGCGCCTCTTGCAGTTCCGTTTCCGTCCGGATGATCCCCACCAGCGACTGCATCGTCTCTTGCAGCTCAGACTGAAAGGCATAGGGATTCTCAGCGCCCGTACTCTCAAACGGCAGCAGCGCCTCACGCGCGCAGGCCTCAAGCCGGCTCGTATCCGGCATCGGCGCATCGGAGAGGCTCTGTGCGTACAGCGCCGCATACTGGCCTGCGCGCCGACCAAAGACCAGCAGATCTGACAGGGCGT
Organism: Candidatus Methylomirabilis lanthanidiphila; assembly: GCA_902196205.1. NCBI lineage: Bacteria > Methylomirabilota (SeqCode) > Methylomirabilia (SeqCode) > Methylomirabilales (SeqCode) > Methylomirabilaceae (SeqCode) > Methylomirabilis (SeqCode) > Candidatus Methylomirabilis lanthanidiphila. Next base: position 106,965 of record CABIKM010000015.1, read on the forward strand.
TGCCGCCGAGGCGGTTACTGCCATGCAGTCCGCCCGCGACCTCGCCGGCCGCGTACAGGCCCGGTACCGCCGTCGCTGTCGTATCCGCGTCGACCCGGATCCCCCCATTCATATAATGGGCGGTCGGGCCGACCTCCATCGGCTCTTTTGTGATGTCGACGCCGGCCAGCTCCTTGAACTGATGGTACATCGACGGCAGACGCCGCATAATATAATCCGCGGGCCGTCGCGAGGCGATGTCGAGGAAGACCCCGCCGTGCGGACTCCCGCGTCCGGCCTTCACCTCGGCGTTGATCGCCCGCGCCACCTCATCGCGCGGCAGCAGATCGGGCGTACGCCGGTTATTCTGCTTATCCGCATACCATCCGTCGGCCTCGGCCTCATTGTCGGCGGTCTCGGCCTTGAAGAACTCCGGGATATAACGGAACATAAAGCGCTCGCCTTTGTTGTTCCGCAGTGTCCCGCCGTCGCCGCGTACCCCTTCGGTCACCAGGGTCCCACGCACCGAGGGCGGCCAGACCATCCCGGTGGGATGGAACTGGTACGACTCCATGTCGATCAGCTCCGCGCCGGCATCGAGGGCCAGCATGACGCCGTTGCCGGTACACTCCCACGAGTTGGAGGTGAACTTCCACAGCTTGCCGACCCCGCCGGTCGCCAGGATGACCGCCTTCGTCCTGAAGACGATGAACCGGCCGGTGTCGCGCCGGTAGCCGAACGCCCCGATCACCCGGTCGCCGTCTTTCAGCAGGCGCGTGATGGTGCATTCCATGTGGGCCTCGATCCCGTTGGCCACCGCGTGCTGCTGCAGCGTGCGGAGCATCTCAAGACCTGTCCGGTCGCCGACGTGGGCCAGGCGCGCGTAGCGGTGACCGCCGAAGTCGCGCTGCAGAATAAGCCCATCCCAGGTCCGGTCGAATACCGCCCCCCACCGCTCCAGTTCCAGGACGCGAGCCGGCGCCTCCTGGGCGTGCAGTTGGGCCATCCGCCAGTTGTTCAGCATCTTACCGCCCCGCATCGTGTCGCGGAAGTGTACCTGCCAGTTATCCTCCGGATAGACGTTGCCGAGGGACGCAGCGATTCCGCCCTCGGCCATAACGGTATGAGCCTTGCCCAGGAGCGACTTTGTGATAAGGCCTACGGAAACGCCGAGAGCCCGCGCCTCGATGGCGGCTCGCAGACCGGCACCGCCGGCGCCGATGATGAGCACATCGTGCTCGTGGGTCTCGTATTGCTCCCGCACCATCAGAACAGTCTCATATCGCTGATGATGCCCATCGAGAGGAGACGAATGTAGAGATCGGTCAACCCTACGGACAAGAGGCTGAGCCAGAACCAGAGATCGTGGCGCTCGTTCAGGCGGCTGACCTGACCCCAGACGGCGTGCTGAGTCGGGCAGTGCGAAAAACAGTCAAGCCGACCGCCAATGAGGTGCCGGAAGGAGTGGCAGGAGGTCAGGTAGAGACTGAGGAGGACGACATTAGCTACCATGATGAGCGAGCCCATCCCTGCGCCGAGTCGCCCCTCGAAGACCACACTGAGGGCGGCGTGATACCACAAAACGATCAGCTCAACCATGGCCAGGTAGAGAAAGTAGCGATGGAGGTTCATGAGGATCATGGGGAATCGGGATTCCCCCGTATAGCCGGCCCGCGCGTCGGCGACCGCGCAGGCCGGCGGAGCCAGCAAAAACGAACGATGAAAGGCCCTTCTGAAGTAGTAGCAGGTGGATCGAAAGCCCGCTGGAGCCCAGAGGATCAGAAAGGCCGGAGAAAGCGGCCACCATGCAGGTGTGGCGAACGCCGGATAGAAGGGTGAGAAGTAGTTCTTATACTCATAGTGGGCTCCCTGGAGGACCGCCCAGGTCGTATAGACCATGAACCCACCCAGCGCCGACACGATCAGCATCGGCTGCAGCCACCAGATCTCTCTTTCCGAGGTCGGCGCCGCGACCTGTCCCCGCTGGTTACCCAGTTGCTCTTCGATCATAAATCTCCCGGGAGTCAATAGCGCAGGATTGATCGAACAGGCTACTTTTTCTTGACGGGCCGGCCTTTGGCCTTCATCTGCTGCTCCATCTGTTCCATCTTCGCCTTCATCTCATCGAGTTCCTTCTTCATCGCCTCGTTCTCGCCCTTCAGTGCGACCGTCTCAGCCTTCAGATCGGTGTTCTCCTTCTGAAGGGTTGCCGCTTGCGCTTTTAATTGTTCATTTTCCTTCTTCATCTCCTGACCGCAGCCGGCAACCAACAGCCCTACGGCCAGCACCAGGGAACCCAGGTATTTGCTTCTCAGTGACATCATGGTCTGTCCTCCTCCTGTTCAAGGTTTGCAGTGTACCGTCTACAGTTCAGACAACTACTCAGGTGTCTAGCCTATAGGCTGAAGGCTGTTAGTCGTTGCGCACGGACCGAATCAAGGCGCACTTCGTCGGCGAGTTCACACGCTCTGAGCTAGGTATAGTCTCGCATGGCGCGTTCCTATAGTCTAACAGCCTTCGGTCTATCCACCTTGTAGTTACCAGCTCAGAGTTTCAGGATATCGACCAGCTCTTTCACCCCAGCCGCCGACCGGTTGAGAGCCGCCGTCTCATCAGGAGTCAGCCGGATTTCGATGATCTGCTCGACACCGGCAGCGCCCAGCTTGACCGGGACACCGACACACAACCCTTGTATTCCATACTCGCCGTCCAGATAGACGCAGCAGGGCAGGATCTTCTGCTTGTCCTTCAGGATCGCCTCTACCATCTCTACGACTGAGGCGCCAGGCGCGTAATACGCGCTTCCCGTTCCCAGCAGCGCCAGGATCTCTCCCCCGCCCCCGGCCGTCCGCTTGACCAGCGCCTCAACCCGCTCGGGCGGCAGCAGTTCGGTAATCGGAATCCCGGCCACCGTGGACAACCGCGGTAACGGCACCATCGCATCGCCATGGCCGCCGAGTACGCAGGCGTGAACGTTCTCGATGGAGACCCGAAGTTCTTGCGCAATAAAGGTCCGAAATCGCGCCGCATCCAGGACGCCCGCCATGCCGATGACCCGCTCCCGAGAGAAGCCGCTTCGCTTGAGCGCCAGTTGGGTCATCGCGTCAAGCGGGTTGCTGACAATGATCAGGATACAGTTCGGCGAGTGGGCCGTAATCTGGCCGATCACCTCGCCCACGATCCGCGCGTTCGTATGCAGCAGATCATCCCGGCTCATCCCCGGCTTTCTGGCGATGCCGGCCGTCACGACCACGATGTCAGAGTCGGCGGTATCCCGATAGTCCTTCGTGCCGATGATCCGGCTGTCGGATCCCAGAACCGGACCTGTCTCGAGCAGGTCCAGCGCCCGTCCGTGCTGGACGCTCTCCAGGATATCGACCAGCACCACGTCGGCCAGCTCTTTCGCGACGAGATACTGGCCGACGGTGGCGCCGACGTTGCCCGCACCCCCAACCACCGTCACCTTTGGTCGCATCGATGTCCTCCGACGTTCACGGCTCCACCCGCCTAGCCCATATTCCCGATGACCGCTGTGGCGAATTCGGAGCACTTCAGTTCCTTGACGTCGGTCGTCCCCTCGGTGCGCAGCAGCCTGGCAAAGTCATAGGTGACCTGCCTCCGGGCAATGGCCTCTTCCAACCCACGCACCACCAGGTCCGCCGCCTCGTTCCAGCCGAGGTGTCGCAGCATCATCTCGCCGGACAGGATTACCGAGCCGGGATTGACCTTATCCATGTCGGCGTATTTCGGCGCCGTCCCATGCGTCGCCTCAAAGATCGCGTGACCGGTGCGATAGTTGATATTCCCTCCTGGCGCAATTCCGATCCCGCCAATCTGGGCGGCAAGCGCATCCGACAGATAGTCGCCATTCAGATTCAGTGTGGCGATCACGTCGAACTCATCGGCCCGCGTCAGGGTCTGCTGCAGCGTGATGTCGGCGATCGAGTCTTTGATCAACAGCTTGCGCTTCCACCGTCCATCGCCGTGCGTGGGCCACAGCGCAAGGGCCGCCTCGACCTCCTCACGAACCTTCGCCTGCCGATCCGGGGTCATATCTTTATAGCCAGGATCGATGAACAGGGCATTCTCCTTAACGGTAAGGTTCGGATTCTTTTCCTTATTGTCAAGGATCCAGCTCTCTCGGAGGCTGACCGTCTCATTACGGTACCTATCGGCCGCCAGCGCATATCCCCAGTCCCGGAACGCGCCTTCTGTAAACTTCATGATGTTGCCCTTATGGACCATCGTCACCGACCTGCGCTGATGTCGAAGGGCGTACTGGATCGAGGCGTCGATCAGTCGCTCGCTCCCGTCCCGACTGACCGGTTTAATCCCGATCGCCGAACTCTCTGGGAAGCGGATCTTCTTGACCCCCATCTCGTCCTGCAGAAAGCGGATGACCTTATCGGCCTCCGGCGATTGCGCCTCCCACTCGATCCCCGCATAGATGTCTTCGGTATTCTCTCGGAAGATGACCATGTCCACCTGTTCAGGGCGCTTCACAGGACTCGGGACACCGCGAATGTACCGAACCGGCCTGAGACAGACATAGAGGTCCAGGAGTTGGCGAAGCGCCACGTTCAGGCTGCGGATGCCGCCGCCTACGGGCGTCGTGAGCGGTCCCTTGATCCCGACGACATAGGTGCGAAAGGCCTGAACCGTCTCCTCCGGCAACCAGGTCTTGAGCGTATTGAACGCCTTCTCGCCCGCATAGACCTCGCACCAAACGATGCGGCGCTGCCCGCCATAGGCGCGTTGTACCGCCGCATCGAATACGCGGACCGAGGCGCGCCAGATGTCTCGCCCGGTCCCGTCGCCCTCAATGAAGGGGATGATCGGATCGTCCGGGACGATCAACCGACCTTCCTGCACCGTAATCGCGCGACCCTCTTTCTGTAGCCGAAATCCTTCAACCTGCTCCATTATCTACTTCTCCCTGACCAGTATCCTTTCCGTACATCAACCTCGCCGGCAGGTAAGTACAACAGGCTACGCCACCAGCCAATGTTGCGAAAAGATTATGCATAAGGACCGCATGAAGAGAGAACTCACGAGGATCTTCCAGCTCGTAACAGGCGCACGCTACCATGAACCCCGGAGGGGTGTCAAGCCATAGCGCTCGACGCCAAAGTCTCATCTCTTGTCAGCGAGCAACGCGGTGTACGTTGCAAGGTCAGCGGCAGAGAAGCAGACAAAGATCACTTCTTGCGCCGCCTGTTCTCTCGCCACACGCTCGCGCACCGTATCTACCGCAACCTGCGCGGCCAATTCCCTCGGGTATCCATAGGCGCCGGTACTGATACACGGAAAGGCCACACTGGTCAGCCCGGCATCGGCGGCGAGTTGTAACGATGTGGCATAGCAGGAGGCAAGCACCTGTTGCTCACTGTGGGAGCCCCCTCGCCATATCGGGCCCACGGTATGGATGACATACCTCGCAGGCAGCCGATAGCCCTTCGTCATCTTGGCATCGCCGGGAAGACAGCCGCCCAGCGCACGACACTCGTCCAGCAATCCAGGTCCTGCCGCTCGATGAATCGCGCCATCTACTCCACCCCCGCCCAACAACGACGAGTTTGCGGCATTCACGATCGCATCGACAGCCAGTGTTGTAATATCAGCCTGCACGGCTCTGAGAATCGCCACCTTGACCTCCGTTGCTGAAAGGGACCCTAACGAAGCAACCAAATGGTAATTCCCTGACATGGGGGCGTCAAGGGGAAAGGAGGAAAGAGGTTGGTTGATACGCCACTCCTCCGATCGAGCCTGGAAGGCTGTAATCGTCAGCCTACCAGGGCAATGGCATTGACGGTTGGCATGTGGCAGCATATAATGCCAATCAAGAGGAGGGTTGGCCATGGAAACAACCTTGGATCGATTCGGTCGGGTGGTGATCCCAAAAGAAATTCGCGACATTCTCGGTCTGAAACCGGGGGAACTGTTAAAGGTGGAGCAATCGGATGACGAGGTTATTTTGAAGCCGTTGCGGGAAGAACCCCCGATCAAGGTGAAGGATGGCGTACTGGTCTATGCAGGCACAGCAACAGGCAATCTGATGGAGGCTGTGAGGACTCATCGCGAAGAACGCCTCAAGAGGGTATCTTCGCCGAGGAGATCATGAAAATCCTTTTTGACACCTCTGTCCTCGTGGCTGCGATTGTGGAACCGCACCCTTTACATACTCCCGCTTTCCGATGGCTCAAGCGGGCAAGGGCGAAAGAGTTCGACATGCTGATCGCCGGTCATACTCTGGCTGAACTGTACGCGGTACTGACCACGTTGCCCATACGCCCGAAAATTACGCCCGGGATAGCCGGGCATCTGATCCGCAGTAATGTGGAAGCCCTGGCAAAGATAGTTTCCCTCTCACCCTCGGAGTACAGTGCTGTCGTCAAGCAGATGGCTGATCTGGGACTATCCGGAGGGGTGATCTATGATGCTATTATCGTGAAGGCCGCGAATAAGTCAGGGGTTGACCATGTGTTGACATTGAATATTGACGACTTCACACGAGTATGGCCAGAGGGCGCAGATCGTCTCATCGCGCCATAAAACACCGGTGACGACCGCAACCTCCCCTGGCAGGCTGGACATCTAAGACCCTTGAAAGAGTTTGTCAAGGAACTCCCGCGCGACGACTGCAACATCGCGGTGATTGACATCCACATCGTAGTTCATCTGTCGCATCGCCCCCTCTGAAATCCGTCCGGCCAGTCGCTCGATCGCCGTCTGAAGTTCCGGATGCGCTGCCAGCGTCTCTGTTCGCACGACGGGGATGGCGTGGTAGGGTGGGAAATAGCGCCGGTCATCTTCGAGCATGAACAGATCGAGTCCCTTGATCAGCCCGCTGGTCGCCTCTCCGGCAATCAGATCGACCGAGCCGCCCGCAAGCGCCCGGTAGCTCAGCGTCAGATCCATCACATGCGGCGTCTCGGCAAATCGCAGGCCGTAGGTCTGCACCAAGCCTTTGTAGCCATCCTCCCGTTCCAGGAATTCGTATCCGAAGGCAGCCTTCCAGCTTGGCGTATGCGGCGCCGCATCGCTGATCGTGTTGAGGTTGAGTCGACGCGCCTCGGCGACCCGAATGAGGATGGCAAAGGTATTGTTGAAGCCGAGGGGCGGCAGCACCGTCCGGCCGGTTGCCGCATACGCTGCGGTGACGCGCGCGAGCACATCCGCGTGATCCCGCGAGACCGGCTGATGGAAGATTGCGGTCAGGGCCGTTCCCGTATACTCGACGTAGGCATCGATGGCGCCGGAGCGAAGCGCCTGATCGCTGATGAACGTGCCGCCGAGATTGAGGCGGCGCTCGACCCTGAGATCGGTCGTCCGCTCGATCGTCTGGGCCAGCAACTCGCCGAGGATGACCTGCTCAGAAAAATTCTTCGACCCGATAATGACCCGAGCGCCCCAACGCCCCGAGACCACGAAGCTGCCCATGACGATCAGGGTCAGCGCAACGCCGACGGCCGTCAGCGCGCGGGCGGTTACGCGACCCGATCGGGCGGCCCCCGGCATCATGGCGCGCTCCAGCCATCCGAGTGACGCGTCCACCGTAAGGGCGAGGAGGGCGGCCGGCACCGCGCCCGCCAGGATCAGGGTCGGCTCGGTCATAGAGAGGCCCCGGAAGATATAGTCGCCGAGCCCTCCCGCCCCAATGGCGGCGGCAATCGTGGCCGCCCCCACGCCGACGACCGCCGCCACCCGCACTCCCGCCACCATCGTCGGCATCGCCAGCGGCAGTTCGACCTGCAGCAGCAACTGTCGCGGCGTCATCCCCAGGGCCACCCCCGCATCCCGCGCGGCCCGGTCGATCCCCTGGATGCCGGCGACCGTGTTGCGCATGACCGGCAGCAGCGCATAGAGGATGAGCACGAGCAGCGCGCTTCGGGCGCCGATCCCTCCAATCAGCGGCAGCGCCACCAGGAACCCGAACATGGCGAGGCTGGGCACCGTCTGGGCGATATTGGCGAAGGTCAACAGCACCGCACCCAGCCGAGGGCGCCGTGTCGCCACGATCCCGAGCGGCACCGCGATGGCGATCGCCGCGGCGGTCGCGACCAGCGTGAGCAGGAGATGCTGGGCGATCGCGCCCAGCATGTCGGCACGATGGGCGATCCAGAAGCTAAGCAGATTCACGGGCGATGACCGGCACCGACGGCATAGCGTCAAGGAACATGCGGACCCTTGGGTCGCGCGTGCGGGCGACCGTGTCCGGCGTGTCGAGGGCCACGAGACGTCCCTGATCGAGGACACCAAGTCGGGTGGCGAGCGCAAAGGCTTCACCCATGTCGTGCGATACCATGACGACGGTTTTACGGAGCTGTTCCTGAATGCAGCGGAACTCGCGGTGCAGTTCGGCTCGCGTGAGCGGATCGAGTGCGCCGAACGGCTCATCCATCAGGATCACGGGGGGGTCGGCGGCCAGTGCCCTCGCGAACCCCACTCGTTGACGTTGGCCGCCTGAGAGCTGGTGGGGAAACCGCCCTTCAAAGGTGGCTGGGTCAAGCCCGACAAGCTCCAGCAACTCCCGACATCGCGCATGGATACGAGCCTCCGGCCACCCTTCCAGGCGGGGGACGACGGCGATGTTGCGGCCGATGGTCATATGCGGGAACAGGCCCACCTCCTGCAAGACATAGCCGGTTCGGCGGCGCAAGGCGATCGGATCCCACTCGGGCGTCGCCCGGCCCTCGACGCGGACGATACCAGCGCTCGGCACGAGGAGGCGGTTGATCAGCCGCAGGATGGTCGTCTTGCCGACGCCGCTGCGCCCTACAAGGACGAGCACCGTGCCGCGCTCGACGATGAAGCTGACATCGTCAAGAATCACCGCGCCGCCAGGGACCTGGTAATCTACGTGCTCGAACTCAATCGTAGCCAGGTCATTCATGGCTGAAGGAAAAGGCTGTTGAGATCATCGCAGGCGGGATGATCAGGAGGCCAGGAATAGGCAAAATTGATCCTGAGGATCGCTGAAGCAGCCAAGCACCTGAAACCCATGGTCGGCGAGTAACGATTGCATCTGCTCCCGGGAGTATTTGTGACAATTTTCGGTGTGGATGGTCTCACCCTGACGAAGTTCGATATCGAGATCAAGATCAGCGATCCGTACGCGCTGGTGGCGCAGACTGACCAGGTGCATCTCGATCCGACCGCCCTCCTGATTCCACACCGCCCGATGCCGGAATGCCGCCGGATCGAAATTCGCGGATAACTCCCGGTTGAGCCGCACCAGAATGTTAAGATTAAAATTCGCGGTGATGCCCTGGGCATCATCATAGGCGGCTTCGAGGACAGCAGGGTCTTTAATCAGGTCAACGCCGAGCAAGAGCCGGTCGGTCGGGTGCAGATGGCGGCGGAGCATCGTGAAAAACCCGGCGATCTCTTTTGCCGTGAAGTTGCCGATGGTGGAACCAAGAAACGCGACCAGCCGAGGTCCACTGGCCCCACTTGCCAGGTACCGCAGCCCATCCCCGAATTCGGCCACGACCCCCACAACCTGCAGGCACGGGTAGTCATGCAAAAGCTGTCGAGTTCCATTCTCCAATCCTGTCGGTGAGATATCAACGGCATAGTAGGTCAGCGCCCGCTGGCGAGTCAGGCACGAGTCGATCAGATATCGGATCTTCGTGGAGCTGCCGCTGCCAAGCTCCACCAGCGCGAGGTCCGAGGGGCAGCGCTCGATGATGGACGCGGCGTGACTCTTCAGAATCGCGGTCTCGGTCCGTGTCAGGTAATACTCCGGCAACTCGCTGATCTGCTCGAAGAGCGCGTTGCCTTCACGATTGTAGAAGTATTTGCACGGAAGCCACTTCCCGGACGCGGTCAGTCCCTGCCGGACATCCTCGGCCAGCGTGTTCTCCGCATTTCTCAACGCAATATAGCTATATCGTTCATTTTCCATGGCGTTATCTCAGTCTGCTGTTCGGGTGATACCGTTCTTTGATCCCCCTGTCAAGGGGAAAGAAAGAAATGATGGCTATGGCGATTACGCCACTTTTATGCTACAACTACGGCACGTCATGCCGTACGGTTACCGTCGACGATGGCACACCTCAACGGCTGAGGGTGGTCATCGTCTGTTTCCTGGTAATTCTGCTCAATGGAGGGCGTGTCTCATGTCAACAGCCCGCACTATCCGTATTCGGCGGCTCGTCTCTACCCGCCGCCGTCTAACCAACCGACACGCGTTGTGGGTGATCGGCCTGCTCCTGACAACCGCCGTCGGTTGTGCGCCGATGCAGTCGTCCTCCCCATTCGATGGCGAGCCGCTCGGTCGTCCAGGCGCAATGGAGCAGCTCCCTCTTATTACTCTAATCTTATGGCATGCCCGAGATCTCTCGCTCACTCCTGCCCAGATTGAGACACTGAACCGCCTTCGCGGCGACCACCAGCGGCAAACTGAGGCACACACCGCGGAGCTCCAGCGGACAGAACAGGAACTCCAGCAGTTGTTCGGCAAAGAGCCGCTCGATCTGGCGCAAGTAGATGCAAGAATGCGAAAGATAGACGCGCTTCGGACTGACCTCCGGATGAGTCGAATCAGGACCATCGAGCAGGGAAAGGCAACACTGACACCGGAGCAGTGGCAAGAGCTGCAGCCTGTGCTTCGCGGCGGTCTGTAGCATCTCTGTCAGGGAAGGGGAGATATGGCGAAGCGCACAAAGGTCCAACTTGGCGTTGCGACAGTTGACGGAGTCGATCTCGATTTCCGGACGCTGCACGAGGAGTGGAATGAGTACGAGACCGAGGACGGGAGCCGGATCCGTGTGAAGTTAGTAGTCACTGAAATCGTCCGTACTGATCAGTACGACCTCCAGACAGATCAGCCGGTTTATGTTGTCCGGTCCGGAAATATTGTGGTCACCAAAGCGCCGGACGAATTGAAAGAGAAGCTGCGCGACCGACAATCCCGGTAAGCGCGCAGCCATCCTGCCGGGGTGGCGGAACAGGGAGACGCTCGGGACTTAAAATCCTGCGGGCTTCGGCTCATGCGGGTTCGACTCCCGCCCCCGGCACCAATGGTTTCATAAAGTTGGACGTTTCCAGTCGAGTAGCCCACATCGTCGCTCCCTACAATGGTCACGGTTTCGTCACAATACCGGCCTTACACTACCCCACCCTCTGCTGATGACATAGGATTCTTTTATGAAGGAGGTTGATATGAAGAAGAGGCTCTTCATGATGGCGGCCTTATTGGTATTGGGTACGACAGTCCCGGCGGTTGGAGTCCGGGCTGAGGAAGCGGCTCTTGCACTGAAAGCGGGCGCAACGATGCGGGAAGTCCTTTCCGAGTATACCGGGAAGCGAGTCGCACTGAGACTCCAGTCGGGCGACGAGATCGAGGGAACAGTAACAATGGTCGGCAACTCCCTGCTGCATCTCACAAAGCTGTCGGGCAAAGAGTTTTACGACGCGGTGGTCAGCATCGACAAGATCAGCGCGGTGCGGATGAGGGTAAGGGACAAATAACGGGACATCATCCGAAGAGGGCTGCGCCATCTGAAGGAGGTGCTGCGGGCCGCCGTAAAAGAGGGTGAGCTCAGTACCGGTGAGGGAACCCTCCGAATCGTGGGCCCATGGCCAGGTGCGCGCGGAGCAGATTCAATAGCATCCGAAGCGCTCCGGCGTCGATCACGTACCCATACGTACGCGCCACCCATTGGCCTGCCGGCTATAGCGTACGAACAAAACGGCCAGACGAAAGCGCCTGGCCTTTTGATTATCTTGTCTTCGCTGATTGGGAGAGCGGCGGGGTAACGGACACATGAGCCGCCAACACGTGTCCTGTCGCCTCTATCACGACAGTGAAGAAGTTTCTTGCGGACTGCTGAAAAACACCATAGAATCCGTCCGAAATCCCCTCCGAGCACTCCCCTGTTCACACGAGGTCATGTATGGCTGGTGATCTTGCCCAACATCGCGTAAGATTGCCCTATCTCGTTCGCACGATACAGGACAGGTCGAGATAAAGATGTCGGATGCTGAAAGAAATGGAGGGACGGCCATGAGGTTAGCGGTGGAACAACAAGCATATCCTTACATCACAACGAATCGGAGAATCGCGGGAGGTTCCCCCATCATCAAGGGGACCCGCATCACCGTCCGCACCATCGCCGGCTACTACCAGATGGGAATGAGCGTCGACGAGATACTGACCACCCTGCAACACTTGTCGCCATCACAGGTCCATTCGGCGTTGGCCTACTATTTCGATCATCAGCAAGAGATTGATCGCGAATTGGAGGTCTCGACTGATGTCGAACAGTGGAAAAAACAGGCAGTTCCGCATCCCAGAGCGGCGACCACGTGAAGGTCCGCCTCTTTCTCGACGAAGATGTCCATGCCGGCCTTGCCCATGCACTCAACCTGCGAGGTATCGATACGGTACATGCCCAGGGATTGAAGCGAACCGGGCTGGCCGATGCCGAACAGCTTGCTTACGCGATCAGGCACCGGCGATGCCTTTTCAGCTTCAATGTGAAGGATTTTGTGCTACTCCACAACCTCTATGCCATGGAGCATAGAAGCCATTACGGTATCATTGTCTCAAGGCAACTTCCGATCGGTCTGACACTCGCCAGACTTCTGCGCTTCATCGATCAGCGCACCCAGGACGCCATGAAGAACCAGATCGCCTTCCTGTAGATGACTGATGCTGACAAGCAGCGCACTCCGCCAGAGGATGAGGGAGATCGAATAAGGCGCTTGAACGATGGGAGATCGAACAGGCGCGGGGGCTGGCCGCCTATTCGTCAGATCGGTCGGTCAGGCCGCACATGCGCCGAGCCCATGCCCACCTTTATTGGACCGGTCCGGGCAGGACGGAGCCGCGGGTGCGCTTTCTGCTGCCGATTGCGGTCAAGGGAAAGCCGGTAGAGGAAGAGGCCGCGACGCCCATCATCCAGTTGACACGTGAATGATCGGGTGCGCGGTGGGTTATGCTCTCTCCGATGAGTTTTCCTACTTGGGCGCAACGCGCTCGGGGGCGTCATGAGCTGGGTTATTCACTCTACTGTCCCCCGCATAACGACTTGGGAGCTCAGCCGCCGTGAGGCGAAGCCGAGCGGCGGTCGGGACCGCCTTGTCGAGCTTCCGACCATCGCCACTACCGCTTCCTCAAGACGACTGACGGCGAATCGGAGCGGGGATGAGGGGGAGTGGAAGGATGTCTTGGGTAACGACCTTACTTTTGCCCATAAGGAATGGTGGGGCGACAAACCGGGAAAGGTGAACAACCCCAAAACCGTTCGCCGGCGCGCGCGCTACGCTGGGCGATCCGAAGCATCATCGCTGCCCCGCATCGCGGACAAGAGGTCTTCGGATGAGTCTTGGATGGCTCCGATATCGCAGAGGCTCCAGTCACCCCGATCCTTCAGGGTCGCCGGATCGTTATCGGCAGTTGAACCTCGTGGACCTTGTTCGTCGTGATGTCGAAGACCTTAATCCTGACGGACGTATACGGTTGCCACGTGAGGTAGACGAAGCCGTGTTCGATATTGCCTGGCGCGATGACCCGATCTCCGAAGTCCTGCGCGGCTAATTCTCGCTTGAATCGCGATGTAATGGTATCGGAGGTCCCTTCCGCGACACCGCCAACCCCACCAACCGCCCCGCCGACCGCCGCTCCGGTAGCGGCCCCCTCTCCTCCGCCAGCTGCGCCTCCAATTGCGGCTCCGGCAGCAGCCCCGGCCAACGCCCCAACAGCGAGGCCCGTTGCGGCCGTGGTCCCGATCGAAGATTCCCGCACCCGCTGGGACGCCTGGTGAAGGGTATAGGCCCCGGCGAACTCCCCGCCTGCGGTCATCCCGAAGATCTGCGCTGCGTTGATTTCGAATTCGTGGGACCCGGTATTCCTGGCGATGAGGTGGAGCGGCAGGACCTCAGCCGTGCGGAGATCGGTCCCAAAGACCCGCGTCGAGTGCTCCTCGGTATCCACTGGATCGACCGCCAGCACCAATCCTTCGATCCGGGTCGACGACGGATACGACTCCGGGGGCCGAAACGGGGTAACGGTGGTCCGTAAGGGCGCCGCACACCCGGCGCCGATCAGGAGCCCGAGCGCCACACACGCAGTGAGTACGGTCGATCGTATCGTCATGTCATCCTCCGTTGCTCCCACTCGTGCAGGTACCGCCGCATGTTGGGAGACTGGGTCATCTGCTTGATCAAATCCGCTACCGTATTGTCGATCGCCGATTCAACCCCCAGTGCGATCTGCCGCGCCGCTTCTTCCTCGGTGAGCATGCGCGACTGCCCTTCCCCTTGGCCTTCTGACCGCGCCGCTCCCACCCAGATGATCGTACCTTGCGCATCGCGCAGCTCAGCCCGCACGACAAGGCGCGCAAAGGAACTGGTGGTCACGGTGGCGAAGCCTGGTTTGATCTCGAAGGTCATGTCGGCATCCTGCAGGGTGACCGTCATCACTGCGTCGGGAGGCGGGTCGGGTTTGGTCTGCAGGCTTTTGAGGATCACCACACGATTGAACTGATACGACAGCGCTTTCAAGAGCTTGACGGTAAACGCGTGACCGGCCGGAAATTCGTACTTGGTGAATTTATATTCCCCGCTTAGTTTCAGGTCTCGCACCTTCGGTTCAATGTAGACCGCGATTGCGGCATTGCGCTGATACAGCTCCCCCATGTTTTCGATCGCCGGCAGACCGAGACTCGTACTGAGATGGGGGGTTTGAACGCTCGTACAGCCCGTCAGCATGAGAAGGAGAAGGGTAGCAATGAGACCTGACAGCCGAGTGACACGATAAGGCCAAGCATGATTGGTCGTGGTAGCCATAACCAACCCTCCTATGGTATCTCAGTGTGAAATGGCAGCCAACATCTTCCCAGGGAACACTCCCTTACAATGGACTCCACTATCATGACATTGTAGTACAACAGCCTGGACTTTCAGAGAACTTTTCGATAAGGTTGCAGCCACCATTCAAGGCCAAGTCGAATCTAACGAGGCGAGCGGACACTACGGAGGCATGAGAGATGGTATCAGGAGGCGATCAGCAGGAACACTACAGGCAGATGGGGTATCGAATAGCCGGAGACGGAGCGGTGGAGTTCTACTATGTGGCGTTTCGCACCCACAAACAGACGAAACAGCGAGAGCTCTGCTTGAACGGGCTATTTTCCTGGTCCAATGATCTGCACGATCCCGCTCGGACTCTTCACAACCTACCTGAGCAGGATCACGCCTATCGCTACTCGCGCCTCGGTCCCTACCCTAATCGGTCGCAGGCGGAGCAGAAGGCAATCGAATTGGCCATCCAGACCTCCGGTGACGCGACGGGCTATGGAATCTGGGGGACTGGGGGCCTTGGCGACATCGGCAACGCCGACTATCGACAGCCGTGGTTCCGGTAACACACCGACGGCTACGCAAGCGCATATTACAGATCGAGCATCCGGCACGCCGCAGTTAGGTTCATGATGCGAAATGCGCGCTTGGTCGCCACAGTCTCCGCCCCCGCTCAGTACTGGCCCACGATTCCCGCGCTCGTGGGTCCCGGGTATCCGACGTCTTTGGTGGCGGTTGCAGAAGAGCGGGGCGTGATGTGCATTGAGACGCTCGTCGAGCAAACCGTTCCTCGGCTCCAGTACACAGAACGGCTCCTCCCTCGTTAGCCTTCGAGGAGTCGATCGGGTTCTGGAGATCTTCGTTCATCTTCGCCCGAGCAACGGGTTACCGTCTCACCGATGGGCACACGATCTCCCAGGAATGGAAATCTACACCCCGGAACTCCTCGGGTTTCATTATCGCCAGTTGGTCGATGACTCGTTTCCGCATTTCCACGGAAAAGTCAATGAGCGGGGCGATCTCGTTACGGGTCATAGACTCGGGAGTGCGGTGCGGATAGAGCAGTTTGAGCAGGCCGGCGGCGGTCTTCTTGATGGCATCCTGGTTGCGCCCTGTCATGCCCTTCATGTCCACGCAGGCGGACACGTGGGTCTGGACATTCCGCCGCCGGAGTTCAGCGAAGATCTCGGCCATGTCGTCGGTCAGGAATCCGTAACCCGTGGCGTAGTTCTCCGGACGGATCTTGGGCATCTCCCAGCCCGGCAAATAGGCATGGATGCGGTCGAGGAATGCGGCATCCTGCAATTCCGCCGGTAGAACCTCGAAGAGATGCCTGTACGTGGCGTCTGCCTGTTTCCTCTCCAGATCGGTGTCGATGTCCCCCCCAGCACAATCGAGCACTGAGCAGAAAACTCCTGGTCCCCCCGGCTGAACTTACCGGTCTGCATATAGTCCTTCAGGACGCTGATGCTGGACTCGGCATCATCAAAGCGGGTGTTGGCGATTTCATCGAAGAACACGACGTGTTTGAGGCCAATGACGCCCAGCTTGCGGGTTCCCTTATTGTAAAAGAGTGTTGCCGGCGTCGCCTTGCCCCCTGACACGACGAATGAGCGGTTGGATGTATTGCGGAAGGTGTAGGTCTTGCCCGTTTCCCGCGGCCCCAGTTCGATCAGGTTGTAGTTGGATTCGACAAACGGCACCAACCGAAGGAGCATCAGCATCTTCGTCCGGCGGTCGAAACGGACCGGATTGAAACCGATAGGGAGGCGCCAACGAGCAATCAGCGCAGCGCACGCGCTCGTGATCCGAAACATGGATCTGGTCGAGCAGAGCCGCCAGAATGAGTCTACGCCCCTGGACAACGACTTCGCCCGGCTCGCTGATCTTATCAGACAGATTCAGGTCCCCTACCGGGAGCTCGTGGAACGGGCCATCAATGATCCATCGTGTTGGACGAGGTTCTGCCGCGCCCCGGCGTCTACCGACCACCACCATGCCCACGTCGGGGGGCTCTTGCGTCACACGATCGAGGTAATGGAGTTTGGGATCAAACCGCTGCCGCTGCTGCCGGTTAAGGTAAACCCCAGTCTGCTGCTGACGGCCGGGCTCTTTCACGATCTGGGTAAGATCGACGCCTACACGGAACATGCCCCCTACGCGCTCACCCCGTTGGGGAAGGCATGGGGACATCAGGTGCTCGGGCTCCGCGGTACCTCTTGCCGCTGCTGGAGCACACTCCGTCCCTGCCCCCTGAGGCCGGAGGTCGGCTGCTTTCCGCGCTCCGCCTGATTCCTTCTCAGCGCGCCTCGTCGATCCCGCCAGAGCAAGAGATACTCGCCACCTTGGACGGGCTGAGTGGCCAGTTATCTCGGATAGGCCGTTTGATGGCGGCCTAAACGACGCGCTCACAACAGCATGATCGACTCAACGTCGGTCTTGCGCATTGATCGGGACAGTATGCACGATACCTTCACCTGATGCAGATACAGACAGTCGTGGCACAGCAGGAACACCAGAAGGAGTACAGGCACGGTCGCGGGGTACGGAGGCGGAATACGATTGACCGGCGGCTAATTATTTCCATTATCTACTAGCTGATTAGGTGTATAATCACTGCTATGTTCCTGCCATACGACGCGACAGCCGTCCTCGATCTGACCGAGGAACTCAACCGCTGGAAAACCCAGCTCGACTACCGGGGTCCGGTGCCCCGGACATGGGCTGGTCGTCTTCGCCGCGATCTCGAGGCGGAGGCTGTTGCTGCGTCCACCTCGATGGAAGGAGTCCCGGTCACGGTCGAAGAGGTGCGCCACATCCTCGTCGGCGACCGCCCCGCGCAGACGCGCGAAGAGGACGCGGCCCTCGTCCGCGGGTACCGTGATGCGATGAGCTTCGTCCTGCGCCGCGCCGACGATGCGGCGTTCAGGTGGGATCGCGAGCTTCTCGTTGGTCTGCATGATCGCATCCTCGCCGGCCACTGGGGTGCGGGCGCCGGTCGGTTCCGAACCGGGGTGGCGCATCTCGTCGACAATCGCACCGGTCAGCTCGTGTTTCAGCCGCCGGCTGCTGAGGAGGTCCCCGAACTCGTCGATCGCGCGTGTGCCTCCATCGACAGGGGACTGGAGCATCCTGCCATCGGTGCCGCATGGATCCACGTGGCGATTGCTGCGATTCATCCGTTCACGGACGGGAACGGCCGCGCTGCACGCGTCGTCGCCTCGCTGGCGATGTACCGTGGGGGTTTCAAGCTACCCGAATTTACCTCGCTCGAAGAATGGTGGGGACGCCACCTGTCCGACTACTATGCGAGCTTCCACTGTCTGGGAGCGGCCTTCGACCCGACGGCCGATGTGACGCCCTTCATCCGAGCGCACCTGGAGGCCCAGCTTCATCAGGTGCGGGCGCTTGACCTGCGGGAACGTGTGCAGCATAGGATTTGGACGGCGATCGAAGAGGCGGTCACGGCTGCGGGCCTCGATCCGCGCCTGGCCAACGCCGTATGGGATGCCTTCTTTGGCCGGAGCGTGACCCCCCGGTACTACCGGCCCCTCGCGGATGTGAGCGTGGCGACGGCAACGAAGGATCTCGCCATGGCCGTCGCCGCCGGTCTGCTGCGGCCGGTCGGCCGGGCGAGGTCCCGCACCTATCAGGCAGGCGAGGCACTGTACGCGCGAATCGGTGCAGCCCTCGGCGTCCCAGTCGCAGAGTCTGGCGAGCCGGCGCGTGGGACGATCATCGGCGAACTCACGAAGCGGGTGGCGTCGGAACGGCCACGGTAGGATAATCCACCTATTTCGGCCAGGCAACCGCAAGGAATCCGCCCGGTACGTGCCGGCCCGGCGCTGAAGCTCCTGTCTCTTGTTGACAAGCACAGCATCACGGCGGCGGCCTAAATATCGCTATCGCAGGTCCATTCAGCGTTAGGAGGCGTCAACAATTAACATTTACATCTACTAAAGCTAAAGCAACAAACCCCCCTTCATCCCTCTTTCGAAAGGGGGAAAGAGGGGGGTTTGTGCATTGTTCGGGTCATGAATATGTACATGTTATTCTTTGACGCTGCCTTAGCTCACTATTTCGATCATCAGCAAGAGATCGACCGCGAACCGGAGGTCTCGACTGATGCCGAACAGTGGAAACAACAGGTAGTTCCGCATCCCAGAGCGGCGACCACGCCGCAGCCAGCTCAACAGACTGCTTGATCCCACCACCTACTCCGTCACGTTGGAGACACTGACCCGCGCGGCCCACGCCGTCGGACGTCAGGTGAAGCTGGAACTGGTTTAGGGCGACGAGCTGGGTATCAACCAGCGACGACCCCCGCCATTCGATGCCGATCCCTGAAGCATCTATGACACGTAATGGGCCGAGCCGTTCCTCGCTTCCCGTCTCCGAACTCGCCTGGCGTCAGATCGTCTCAACGGTAGCCGCCCCGTTATTCATCTGTCTACAGCATCTCCGACCTTGTGGCGTTGATGGCCTGGCTTCGGTCAGGCGGTGAGGTATACAAATGGATGAAGGGTATAAAGAGGGGCCACAGGTAAGTGGCACACGGAAACCCTTGACAAGCTCTTAGAACGGCTGGAGAATCGCAGGTATTGCAAGCGTTCGAAGGAACCCATCTGAATCTCAGGCCGGGCGCGGGAATGCAATCGGCACAATCAACCGTGCCGATGTACTCAACCTGCGAGGTATCGCTACAGTACATATCCAGGGATTGAAGCAAACCGGACGAGCCCTAACCAAAGGCAAACAGGCAAGGCAGGAACGAGAAGCGGTTGCGGAAGGCGCGGCGGCGGCTGCAACCAAAGGTTGGCGTTGACATCATGGTCTATACGCCTGACGAATTCGCTCAGTTGTGCGCTCATCGGCCTTTTTTCAGGGACGAGATTGTCGCGAAAGGGGAAGTCGTCTATGAACACGGCAGGTGAGCGATGGCGGGTCGGATTGAATATCGGCCAGGAAAGGAGTGGTTAAAGAGGGAAATGGCACATGAACAATTTGTGACCGATACAAAGGGAAACAAGGTGAGCGTGATCCTCTCGCTCAAACGATATGAGCGATTGATGGAGGACTTGCACGACTTGGCGGTCGTTGCCGAGCGACGAGACGAAAAACCGATCAGCTTTGAGGAAATGAAACGGCGATTGAAGAAAGATGGCATCCTATCACGTTGACTTCAAGCCATCCGTTTACAAAGATTTCCGCCGTTTACCCGAGTCGGTCGTTGAGCGGGTGATGAAAAGGATTGAGCAATTGAAAGACGAACCCTTGCCTCACGGTGTAGAGAAATTGGAAACCGCCGAACGCCTTTATCGCATTCGGATTAGCGATTATCACATCGTCTATGAAGTTGAAATGCTGGTACGGCAAGTCATGATACACTACGTGCGACATCGGCGCGAGGCGTATCGCGCGCTTTGAACGCCCTCTAACCCGACGCTTTCCAACGCTGCCGCTTTCAAGACCTTATCATTCGACGTGAGCGATCCCAATAATGCTCGCGTCGTTTCACGTACCTGGCAACCGTATCCCGATCGAGGTGTTGCGTAACGAGAAGACTGGTACTGTGAGGACGCGCAGACCACGCTGAAGAAGCTGACCGCCAAGAGACGTAAAACGGCGTGAGGATCCGTTGGCTGTCCCGCGCCGTAGAGGATCTGGCGCACCTCCATACGTATATCGCGCAGGACAACCCGCAGGCTGCCGCCAGCGAAGTGGACAACGTGGTGGAAGCCGTTTGTTTTGACAACGCAAAAGGAACCCGCCGTGATAAAGTAGACGGGACCCACCCATGTTCAGTGGTTGTTGGACCTGTGGCCTGCGGCAAGGGCGGGAGAATCAGTGGAGTCTCACAGGTGTCGGAGAATCCATACGTTAGAGGCTACACTGCACCGAAAACGTCCGGGTATTGGCGTACTTGCTCGAGTAGGTCGCGATCGTAGCGGATAACGACAATGCGGTAGCCGCGGCTGCGCAGCTCTCTGCGTATGGCTTCGTCCCTGGCCCGCTGGTCCGGCCCATCATGCACGGACCCATCGCAGAACACGCAGACGTTCGGCGCGTAATAGAAATCCGGGATGCAGCCCAGCTCCGCGATCGGCTTTTGCGCCTCATCCGGTAGCCGGTAGTGCCCTGCGGCCAAGCAATCGAGGAAGCGCCGCTCCAGTTCAGAGCGGGAATCCGCGAAGACGGCGGAATGGAGATCAGAAATGGTCATGCGCCCGATGCCCCATCGAGCAGCCATTGGTAGACCGGATCCACGCGAATCCCGTGACCGGCTATTCTCAATACTTCTAACGCCTGGTCCTGGGTAAGCACCAGCAGCAGGCACTCAGCGCGGGGGTATTCACGCCGCGCATCCTCGAGCGCTCGCAGCTCGCGAGCGGTTACGTTCGTGTCGCCGGGATCGGCACACACCTGGATGAGCGCCTCTCCCGCAGCAAGAAAACGGGCGTGGAAATCGACTTCGAACCCCGCTGCGGTTCTGACGTATCCGACATCCGCCTTACGCCGTTCGAGTTCGTTCAGCACCACAGTCTCGAGTCGATGGCCGACATTGGTACGGCCGCTGCTGTCGAAGGCCCCAACCAGGCCGGGGTCGGCCGGATAGATTTTGCGGGGGTTGGAGTTGCGTCGACGCTCAGAATCGGTAGAGAGCGAGACGGCCGTCACCAGGAAGACATCGACCAGGTGCGCCAGCAGCGCGTGCAGCGTGTCCTTGGCAACGCCGTGTCCCTGGGCCTTCAGGTCCCGGTAGAGGCCGTACACGCTGAGCGGCCCCGCCGGGTTGCGCAGGCAATGCCGGGTCAGCCAGCGTAAGGCAGCCACCTGCGTTACTTGGAAGCGCTCGACCACGTCGCGCAGCAGGAGCGTATCGACGTACCCTTGGAGCAGTTGTACCCGCAGCGGCGGGGCCATCCCCTGTGCTTCCGGGAATCCGCCTACTGCGAGATACTCCCGAAACTCCTTCTCCACCAACGAGCGCTCGACGGCGGTAAAATGGGCCACCGGCTTATTCGGTTCCTTGCCACGATGACGCAGGAATTCGCGGAAGCTGAACGGCCGGATCACGGTCTCCCAACCTCTGCCGCGAAGCGACGTATGGACCTCACGGGAGAGGAGCCGCGCCGAGGATCCCGAGACAACGATCTCCACCCGCTCGGTATCCAGCAGCCGCCGAATGAAACGCTCCCAGCCGGTTACGACCTGGATCTCATCGAAGAACCAACTCACCACCTCGCTTCTTCGCCACTGCGGGAAGTTCCGATAGTATTCTTCGAGCAGGAGATTGAGTTGCGTAAGCGGGAGTTCCGCCAGACGATCGTCATCGAAGCTCACGTACACGGCCCGTTCGGGGGCAGTGGCGTGCTGTCGCCGGTCCTGCAACTGACGCAGGAACGTCGTCTTCCCCACGCGGCGCATACCGATCACCGCGTACACCTTATTGGGCAGCGCCGGCAGACGGGCATCCCGCAACGTCGAGCCGATCTTGAGAGCCGGCAGCAACCCGGCTTCGAGTTTCTCGCGAAGGACCGGATGAAGGCTCATGAGATGCAGTATACCATAAATGTGTCCTTGTGATAAGGTCCGATGTTACTGAATCCATCCTTGTGACAGTGACACCTGATTCTTACCCCTCTGCCCTGCCGGCAGTAGACAGGCCATATCCCATCGCTATTTATCGAACACCAATCGCCAGAGTCAAGCCCGAGCAACGGGTTACCGTATCACCGATGGGCACACGATCTCCCAGGAATGGAAATCTACACCCCGGAACTCCTCGGGTTTCATTATCGCCAGTTGGTCGATGACTCGTTTCCACATTTCCACGGAAAAGTCAATGAGCGGGGCGATCTCGTTACGGGTCATAGGCTCGGGAGTGCGGTGCGGATAGAGCAGTTTGAGTAGGCCGGCGGCGGTCTTCTTGATGGCATCCTGGTTGCGCCCTGTCATGCCCTTCATGTCCACGCAGGCGGACACGTGGGTCTGGACATTCCGCCGCCGGAGTTCAGCGAATACCTCGGCCATGTCGTCGGTCAGGAATCCGTAACCTGTAGCGTAGTTCTCCGGACGGATCTTGGGCATCTCCCAGCCCGGCACATAGGCATGGATGCGGTCGAGGAATGCGGTATCCTGCAATTCCGCCGGTAGAACCTCGAAGAGATGCCTGTACGTGGAGTCGGCCTGTTTCCTCTCCAGATCGGTGTCGATGTTCCCCCCCAGCACAATCGAGCATTGAGCAGAAAACTCCTGGTCCCCCCGGCTGAACTTACCGGTCTGCATATAGTCCTTCAGGACGCTGATGCTGGACTCGGCATCATCAAAGCGGGTGTTGGCGATTTCGTCGAAGAACACGACGTGTTTGAGGCCAATGACGCCCAGCTTGCGGGTTCCCTTATTGTAAAAGAGTGTTGCCGGCGTCGCCTTACCCCCTGACACGACGAATGAGCGGTTGGATGTATTGCGAAAGGTGTAGGTCTTGCCCGTTTCCCGCGGCCCCAGTTCGATCAGGTTGTAGTTGGATTCGACGAACGGCACCAACCGAAGGAGCATCAGCATCTTCGTCCGGCGGTCGAAACGGACCGGATTGAAACCGATGGGGAGGCGCCAACGAGCAATCAGCGTAGTCGGGCAATGAACGACTGGACCTCACTGAGGCGCTAACAGGGAGAGGGGGGCTAAATCAAGTTGACAAACCCACCTATTGCTTTATCACGGCGGGTTCCTTTTGCGTTGTCAAAACGACGATCCCTCGCACGTCGACTACTCCAATCTGAGGTCAGCCTTCAGTTCCTTCAGTAGCTTGTTGATCTCCTTCGCGGTTTCCTCTGATGGTTTTTCCTTGCCGTCGCCCAGCTCGATCTGGACCCGAAACCTCAGGGGCGTATTGAACTTCGCCTTCAGCTTCAGAAGGCTCGGGATAATCTCTGCGAGATCCTGGATCTCGGATGGTTCAAGCTCGGCATGGGCCACGAGGCACTTGGACGGTGTGGCCGGACCGATACCGCCTACGCTCAGCCGGCCAGCCGGCGCAGAGGCAACCTTCAGCTTAATCGACTGAGCCGCCGGGTAGTCGCAGGGCCAGTCACCAGACATACCATCCAGTTCCATAAACCGGGCATTGATCGATGCCGTAATCACGTCCTTGACCGTCTTCCACGGCATGGTGTGGCCGAACCTCTGCGAGAGTGCGGTGGCGATGGACAGTGCCGTGGCCTGCCCCCCTGCCTGCGCCGCGCCTCCAGCTTGCGCGGCAGGCAGGTCCGACCAGGCATCGGGCAGGTTCTCCGGCAGAATCTCGGCGGCGGCAATCATGGCCGGCGGCTGGCGCAGGATCGCCTTCGGTGTCAGAACGCCCGCGGGAATCGGTTCCGCGAGCACGCTGGCCGGTCCGCTCACAAGCCATAACGCTCCGGCTTCTACGGCGGCGGTGACCGCCTTGTTGATGACCTCGGCGCCCGCCTTGGGAATAGAAACGGGCTCCATGTACCCATCACGCTGGACCTGTACGACCGTCGTCCCACTAAAGTAGTTAAGAACGGCCTGCACCGCGATCTCGCCCGCCTGGGCCGGCGCGAGAGACAGGTCGCCCTTCCACAGTTCAGGCAGCCTGCCTGGCAGGAGGAGCTGGTACGGCAGCTCGGCCAGTTCGGCGGCCTCCGGCAAGACCAACTCCAGAGCCGGATCGTTCATGGCGGTCTCATCCGGGCGCGTGCGCCACCACGTGCGGAACGACCCGTCGGGCCGCGTCAAACGAAGCACGAATGAACCCTGCGCGCACCCCTCCGTCAGCGTGTCCAGGATAGCCTGTGCCTTGAGCATCTTCGGCAGATGAGGTAGTTGCGCGAATGCGCCTGACAGATCCTTCACGCGACGGCTCGTTTCGCCTTCGCGCCAGAGGTTGTACGGGCCGTCGGGCAGCAACGCCTCCGCCGTGATCATGGAGTCTTGAACGCGCGAGCGTGAGTCGTTCTTGATGATGTTGAAGTGCGGCTCGTCCGTCACGTTGATCTTAAAGGCTTGGACCTCGTCCCTCTCCGACACGGTCACCACGATACAGTAGGCCTGCTTGACGGCCTCCGGGATACGACCCTTGGCCTTATCAATGTTAATGGCCAAGGTCTGCATCCGCGCCACGTCGACGTTACCGTCCTTCTCCTGGTCCTTCAGATCGGTACGGACCTGCTCCCACGCAAGATAGTCGCGGACGCGGGCCGTCGCGACCTCAAGACCGTCCTTGGACGGAGTCATCAGCAGCACGGCGTTCCGGTATACGCGCGGGTTTTCCGGACCGGTTTTTTCATCGAGATAGCGTGCGGCTTCAGGGCTGGGCTTGCCGGAGTCCGACGCCGCGCCCGGCGCCAGTACGGCGAAGTGAAACTGGCCGTCGTCGTCGATGTCGCGGGGGCGAGCGGGCAGCGTATGCACGCGCACCCCGGCGGCGAATGCTCCGGCCGTGAGGGATTTCACCTTGCCCACATCGTCCAGCAGTCTGGCCCGCACCACGTCGTCGGACACGCGGCCCTTCGCCACCGCGTGCATCTGCGTGAGATTTGGGCGGTTCCCCAGACGCCAGGCGATGGGCAACTGGTTGTCGCCCACGGCCGTGTGCTGGTCATCCAGCCAGAAGCTCGCCTGGGCCCAGCGGATAAGCCCTTTCTCCAGCTCGATCCGGTCTGGACGGGTGGCGCCCAATAGAACCAGGAGATCGCGCGACCGGGCGCTTTGGCCGATGGGCTGCGAATGGAGGAACGTACCAACGATGGCCTGCTCGACTTCCCGGAACCGCAGCCCTACGGAATCGCGCTGGATGTCACGTGCGCGACCCAACTCGCCCTCGATGATTCCCGTCCATGCTTGCTTCTTGCCTTCGTGCTCCTCGGTGTCAGCCACGGTGACGAGTTCGCGTAACGCCTCAGACAAACCGTCCCGCCCGGGCACGTTCAAGAGAACACCCGGCCCCACCAACGGCGCCGTATCCCACTTCTCAGCCTCGCGCAGCGCCAGCGCGAACGTGCGCAGGACGCCGCGGGCCTTCTGGAAGCGATCGAGCTGGGTCCACTTGGTGTAGAAGACCTCCGTGAGGTCCGGGTGGAACGGATAACTTTTCAGGTAACGCTCCTCGGCATCCGCACCCTGCTTCTGGGTTTGCTCGTCGATGTCGAAGATGCCCTTGAGCGCCGCCTGGACGTGCGGCCTGAACGCGCCGTGATCTTTGATGGATTCGGGCGTGAAGAAGCGCCGCCGCAGCAACTCGGCCACATCCTCCTTCATCACGGGCTCCACCGCCTCTTCGCGCTGACGCTGGAAGATGTCGTACAGTTCGCCCTGGAGCTGCCGGCCGAAGGGATCGCTCTTGGCCGGATCGCTGGCCAGTAGCGACGCGACGATACAGCAGCGGTCCACCTTGGTGGCGGCCTGGGTCAGGTACTGGAAGAAGTTGACGAGGCGGTCCTTCCACCTGGGGTCCGTCGCCACCTTTTCGCGGACGTACATCAATACCTCGTCAATCAGGATCAGGGCGCCCATGCCGTCCTTGCCGGGCAGCTCCAATAGCGTCGTCAGCAGGTTCTCCGCCGGGGCGCTCTCGCGTTCCTCGGCTTTATTATCGGCATGCAGGAGCTTCAGGCCCTCGTCGCCTGCGAGTTGGTACGCCAGGACGCTCCAGGGCTGCTTGAGGGTTCGCACCGTGCCGCCCGGTGAGCGCACCTCCATGCCTTTCTCGACGTCCAGCTTATCGAAACAGAGCCCGGCCACGCGCGCCTTGGGCGGCGTCTGACCGATGGCTTCGGTGAATTCCGCGACAGCGGGCAGCTTGGGCAGGGTTGTCGGATCAGTCACCAGATGCAGCAGTGTGATCAGCGTATGAGTCTTGCCGCCGCCGTAGGTCAGTTCGAGCTGGCGGACGGCCTTGTCGTTCCTGCCCGCCACGCGCAGCACCACGTCCCGCACCAACCGGCGCAGGTTGTACGTCGGGAAGGTGAGCGCAAAGAACTTCTCGGGGTCCTCATAGACCGGCCGCTTACCGCTCTGCATGAGGACCTCGTAGAGGTCGGCGGCGAACATGTGGAGCGGGAGTTCCCCGGACCGCAGGTCCTCCCGCAGCGTCACAACTTCGTGCCAGCACTTCCAAGGCAGCTTAGCCATCGGTCTTCTTCTCCTTGCGCCGAGTTCGGATCGCACGCTGGGCGGTCACAATTTCTTCTCGCAGGGTTTCAGGATCAGGCAATGCCGTCAGATACTTCGATGCGAACACCTTGGCCTTGATGCCTCCCATGGCGTAATGAACGACGGCGTCGTTCTTCACGCTGCAGAGTATGAGGCCAAGCGGTTCGTTCTCTCCGGGCTCCATCATGTGCTCGCGGGCATAGTTCAGATAGAGATTCATTTGGCCCGCATCGGTATGGGTGAACCTGCCTATCTTGAGGTCGACCACGACCAGAGATCTTAGCCGGCGATGAAACAGGAGCAGATCCATGCGATACCATTCGTCGCCAATGCGAATCCGCTTCTGTCTCGCGACGAAGGCGAACCCATTGCCGAGTTCAAGCAGGAACCACTCCAAATGACGGATCAGTGCCTCCTCCAACTCTCCCTCGCTGTATTCGTCCTTCAGGTTCAGGAATTCCAGCAGGTAGGGGTCGCGTACCTCGTCTTTCATTGAAACAGCATCTTCCGGCCTGGCTCTCTGCCCGCGAGCCAACATGGCCGCTTGAGTTTTGGATCGCACGGTCCGCTCATAGAATTGAGTGCTGATCTGACGGTCAAGCTGCCGGACGGACCACCCCCCGCGGATGGCCTCCGACTCGTAGAAGGTGCGCCCCCGCGGGTTCTCTACCGACATCAGGCGCACATACTGGGACCACGAGAGCGGGAAGACCGCCGCGCGTGCGAGTGCTTTCTGTACAGGAGCGGAAGCGGAAACAAGGGCCATCCCGGATTCGGCTTCTGCCTGCCGCGACGCTTGCGGCTCAGGCAGGGACGGTGTCCGTGGTTGCTTGGTTCCTGATTCGCCAGACAGTGTCTGGCACTTCACCATGGCTTCGAATTTGCCAGACAGTGTCTGGCAAATCTCCCAGCCCAGATAGAAGAGCCGCATCTGCTGAAGGTTGGCCCGTGAGAAGCCCCGCCCGTGCTTCGCCGTCAAGTCCTTTGATAACCGAACCAAGAGTCCTTCCCCATAGTCGGCTCGCTCCCTTCCGCCCTGCTCGAACACGACGATGCGCCTTCCGATCTCCCAGTAGGTTGCCGTGAGGATGCGGTTGACGGACCGGGCGGCTGTCCGCCGTGCCTGGTCCAGGAGAACGGAAATGTCCGATACCAGAGAGCCATAGTCCGGTGGGGCAGCATAGACACCTTTCTTCTTCCCTTTCCGTATCATGGTACGTCGGCTCTCTCTAGATGCTCCTTCGAGAACAGCATCGGCCCCTCATCCTTCACCGCGCCCTTGGCCTGAACGTGGTTGCTGAGGGACTCCAGCAAGGCCCGCTCATCGCTGCCCGCGGGCGACAGCTCGATCAGCGACTGCAAGAGCCGCCTGAAGAGTTCCTGCCGCCGCAGACCGTGCTCGTCCAGGTATTCGTCCACCCTCAGCACGTCCCCCGCCCGCCACAGATGCATCAGCCGGTGGACGCGGTCGATGAGCGGCACCGGCTGGCCGCCGGGGGCCTCGTAGCCCATGCTCTTGTGTGTACGCTGGGCCCAGGTCTTGAGCTTCACCTTGCTGCCGGACTCAGAGGCGCTGTCGGGATCGGCCTCGGCGTCCGGATCGGCGTCCTCATTCTCCTCATCCTCATCCTGGCTTCCATCGCTGCCGCCGGTGCGGACCAGGATGTCCCAGGTGGCATCCAATTCGCGATCGGAAAGACCGCAGGCCGTGGCGTAGAGGATGCACGCGCCGGAAGGCGCGTCGTCCAGACCGAAGTCGTGACGGTGGAGTATATAGTAGGCGGTCGGGGCGTCCATGCGGTCGGCTGCGGCCATGTCGATCTCCCCCTCTCTCTCTGGGAGAGGGACGGGGTGAGCGTGAGCATCGCCCGTAGTCAGCACCTGGCCGACCACAAAGTCCACGACCATGCGTCGGACATGGGAAAGGAACTCGCTCACCTCCATGATCTTGCCGGGGTCGTTCGCCTTTTTGACGACTGGGTGCTTGCTGTAAGCCTCCAGCGCCGGGCCAGTCGCGGCCCAGACAAAGTCCGGCCCTCGAATCCCCGCGTCCCAGAACTCGCGCAGTCGCGTGGCAATATTCGCGCGCATCTCTTCCAGCACCTTGTTGTCCCAACCAGGGCGGGAGGTAACAGACCGCTTTCTACAAACCAACCAAACAGATGAGGCGAGCGCTGCCGAAGACAATCCTCGCATGCGCGATGGCTGTTCAGTCTGAATAGGCCAACTGCCATCTACGATAAAACCTGACCGGATCAATGCAGCGACCAGTGTCTCCCATGCGTCTGGTGACTTGTTCGCAAAGACGATAACCAGGATGCCTCCGTCAACCAGTGCATCAGCACAGCGTTCAAAGCATGCGGCCATACCATCTTCGTAGGCCTTCTTGGATGCCGCCTTGTTACCGCCGTGGCGACTAGCATCG
Source organism: Candidatus Methylomirabilis lanthanidiphila (assembly GCA_902196205.1). NCBI lineage: Bacteria > Methylomirabilota (SeqCode) > Methylomirabilia (SeqCode) > Methylomirabilales (SeqCode) > Methylomirabilaceae (SeqCode) > Methylomirabilis (SeqCode) > Candidatus Methylomirabilis lanthanidiphila. The sequence goes on from CABIKM010000015.1 coordinate 136,351, forward strand.
TCAATCAACTCCTTGGCGTCATCAGCCGCGCCCCACTTAGGGCTCAATGGCTTGGTCATCACTGCCTTGCATTGAGCATCCAAGTCGTATACCTGCCGTCGGAGCCACACATAGAACCAGTCCATCAGGTCCGAATATGGAATCGCATCGTAGTACGGGGGGTCCGTGACGATCAGGTCCACCTTGGGTAGAGCACGCTCTGCGCTTTGATGAAGGACCGTTGGAGCGGAACAGCCCGTTGGTAGATCAGCGAGCGTATCAAGCGCCGTTGCGATTCGATTGACACATAAACTGTAAGCTCCTGCACGCTCGCCAATGGGGTTGCCTTCGGCAAAATCCCACGTCATCTGAATCGCGAAGCGCACTAGGGCATGATTAATTGTGTCCGCGTCGACCTTCCATTGAACGTTCACATTGGCGAAATCAACCAAGCGATCAAGGCCACAGGCCAGATACGCAGAAATAGCATCCCTCCACTCGGGGCCATACCCCTTGGCCAGAAGCTCCCGAGCAGAGCGGGACGCCACGGTAAGTCGAGCCAGTGCCACCGACTGCCGCAAGGTGAACATCTTTCCCCACGAGTCGATCCCATACTTCGGAGCGCGCATTCCCAACGCATCCTCATTCGGCATTGGCTCGTTCAATGGACCGAACGGAACATCTTGGAATAGCTTGTCGAATGTACTTGCTTGTATGGTCGCGGCAGCAATCTCAACATCGGTTGGAAGGCGCTGCTCTTTGGTTTTCTGACCCTCGACAGCAAGTGCCGTCATTTGTAGGCCGAGCCTTTGAGCTTTACCTTCAAGCCGCAGGTCCTCCATCGTCATGATGGTCCCACAGCATGGACATTTCACGCCTGCGCTCGACATGGTCCCTACACCGATACGTTTGTCGTGTTCCCGCCGCTGCGCGGCGTTTCCACCTTTCACCGCCACATCGTTCTCGATCCCGAAGACCATGCTACTGTTGTCCTTGTTGGGCTCCATCGACAGGAGCACGCGCTTCTTGTCCTTCCTGCAGAGCCATCGCGTCTTGAGGAGCGGAACCGTGGCGCGGCAGTTCTTGCAGGTCACCGTGCGCGCCCAGAGGTAGGCCACTGTGGGCTTGGCCACCCAGCGCGGGTTCTTCTTGTCGTCGAGGTACTCCTGGCTGAACTCCCGGTTGAGCGCGTCGACGTCGGGCGTACCATCGTCCTTGAGCGGCACGAGTCGCATAGGCTGCTTCTCATAAGGTTTAGTGGGACCGGCGTCCCTGCCGGTCAACCTCAAAGGCTCGAAGTCCGCATAGGTGGGGTAGAACCTCCCCAGCTCCCACCGGGCACGGTTCAGCACCCATCTACCCCAGGCTCGAACGTGCCAGGCCAGATCTGCCTCGGGAGCACATCCAGAGTCGGCCTTTCCCTTCATGAAGAGGTCGTTTTGGAACTCCTGGGCCTGCTTCTTTGTGCGCCTGCTCTTCCCGACCAGATGCGGATGGGCCTTGTAGAAGGCCTCCATGAACTCCTCATCTTCGAGGATGAAGTCCGGCAGCGGATGCGTCTTCCCCGCGAGCTTCTGCCGGTACTCCAGCGTGCACTTCAGGATGAACCAGGCCACGGGGTTGATGTCCACTGCCGTGGCTTCGCAACCGAGGCGCATGGCCTCGAGCGGGATCGCGCCGCCCCCGGCGAAGGGATCGAGGACGCGCGGGGCGCGGCCTCCATAGGCCTTGCGAATTTCTTGACGGAACCATTCGAGTGTCTCGGCGTTTTCGGTCTCGCGTTTCCAGTGCAGGATGCCGCCCTCGGTCTCCTCCTTGATCCGCTCAACGATGCGGCCATTCGGCATCTTCTTCTTCTCGATCTTCTGGACCACCCTGCCGCCGATCTTCTCACAGAGCTTCTGCCGTTCTTCGGGCGTACCCGGATCGGGAAGCAAGGTCGCGATCAGCGCCGCCCGGCAGGCCGCCAGCGGTCGCCGCGCGGGCCAGATGTGCAGCGTCGAAATGTGCCCATGCCGTACGTTCTTCTCATGAACCGAATCCAGAGAAGCCTGCTTCAGCGGAAACGCATGCTCAATAAGACGCGACTTATCGATCATTGCTTTTGATTCCCAATGAAGTGATGAGATATTCAAGCAGAGAGATTGCACCCTTCAGGATGTCCTGGAATACGATGCGGGGGTCCCTACCGCTGAGTTGGAACGAGCGGGCGGCTTTCTCGTAGCTTTCTCCTTTGCGGTGGGCCGAGCCGTGCCGGAGGTCGTGGAGATTGCGTAGAAATGTGATATGGACCGAGTAGTCGGTGAAACCACGCTCACGAAAGTACTCTTCGAGTTTCGTGATACCCTTTATCCCCCCTCCCCTCGTCGTGAGACGCTTATTGATGTCCTCCTCGTTAATGGACTCGACGAGGATTTTGGCAAGAGCGGACACCTGATTGTCGAACTCGGCCTGATCATCGGCGAGCGGAATGCGGAGGGATGTGTAGTAATGGCGATCCTGAGATGAGAGGGGTTTGAAGAGCGGCCAACCATTGGCGCTTGTCCAATTCTCATGGATGGTCTCGAACCTGCACTTGAAGAGCAGATCCGACGCTTCTGGGTCTGCGAACTCGGCGAGGAAGCTGCGCTTCCAGTTGACCTTGCTGATGGTTCCATCACGTGGGACGTTGTACGTTTTCCAGTAAAGTTGCTCGTTGTGCGACAGATCCTGCCCCAGATCCCCCAAGAATACGACGATATACTTCTCGTGGTTGTTGTCGAGGCGCAGCCCCCAGCGGACCCCGCAGCGCAAGTAACCGTCCTCGACGGAGTACTTACTGGGGGCGGCGTAGTACTTATTCAGAACGTCCCGCCGGAAGAATACCGGTGTGAGGTAGTGCCGCGTGTTGGGATTCGCGCCGACGTAGTCTGCCAATTTGTCCGGATCACAAGAGTGCTGAATCGGGTCCCCGTTTGAGTCGGTTCCGATGATGAATTCCTCGAACTCCTTGCTCCGATCGTCAAACGGCCAGAACCCGCTCTTGTTCTTGGTAGTGCCTGGGATGAGCTGTTTGCCGCATACGTGTGAGAACGACTTGCACTCATCCCGCATAGGACCGTTGTAATCCCCGACGAAGTAAAGGTAAATGAACTTATCACCGGTGAGGGTCTTATTGATAGGATCAATGCCTAAAGTTGCGAGCAGGTCGGTTGTGAAGCGTACCGAGTCGAAGAAGATCGCCAGATGCATCTCTTTGATGGCTAGGAATTGTTTTAGCTCCTTGAGACGAATCTTTACGGTTTCTCCCTCGACCTCGACGACATTCTCCTCGTTGCCGTCATCGTCAATCTTCACATATGTATTATTCCTGGCATCGTGATAGAGGTTGTGGAAGTGGCGGAACTCCTCCGCAATTTCAATGACAGACGGCCTAATACCATGAAAGTTGCGTTTCATGACGAGTGGCTCAATTCCTTCATCGTTCCCGAAGCGGAGATACTGAGCATTCGCGTCGTCCCCTCCGTACACGGTGCATCCTGGCATACCAGCCCCGACGGACAGGTCCCAAGATGTTTTCTGGAGCACAGTATCGACTGCCCCATTGGGGACCAGAGCGCAGAAGATCCCCGTATTCTCGACGTCGCTCCTTCGCGTCGAATAAACCGTTAGCCAGCCATCGATTCCGAAGCCCTTCGTAACGGAATCGATCACATCCTGTTGCAGGAGCCAGGCCTGCTTCACCTTACGGTCGGGGATACTCAATGATCTCTTACCGGGCGTCATTACGTGCTCCCCGCTTCCGTGACCTGCTTTGCCCCGATGAGAACGCTTCCCTTGACCCTAGCGAGCAGGCTTCCGAAGAAATCCTGGACGCGGACAAGTCGCGGGCTGGGAGTGGCGCAGTCGTAGACGACGTAAAGCCTGTACTCATCCCGTAGGTTGCACGCCTTGGCCCACTCGTTTGCCAAGACTTCGACGTCGCCAGTACCCGAGCGTCCCTTGACCTCGATGGACCGCTTCTCGTTGACCGGCCAGATGTGGAGCGTCGAGATGTGCCCATGCCGCAGGTTCTTCTCGTGGACCGAGTCCAGAGAAGCCTGCTTCAGCGGAAACGCGCGTTCGATGAGCCTAGGTTTATCGATCATGGTGGCGTCACCTCGTCCACAAGAAAGTTGAAAGCGAAATCGGAATGATGCGCGGATCGGGCACCTGTACGTCGTCTTCGAGGGTGACCAACAGTCCGAAGGGCGCGTTGTAAACGGATTTCTCCAAGAATGCACGTAGGCCGAGGGTGTCCTCCAACGGATCGATGCGCTTGCGGTACTTGACCTCGATCGGGATGCGTTTCGTGCCGATCGTCAGAATGAAATCCACTTCCGGCTCGGCACCACGCATGGGAAAGTACGCCACATCCAGATTAGGCACCGACGCCAGGAAATAGCCTAACGTGCTTTCCGCTAAGTGTCCGGCAATATCTGACAGATGCGGGTTGGCAGCAAGACCTTCGGGGTCAAGCGGAATCACCTCTTGCAACCAAGAGGCGCGCAGCGCATGGTCCGAGAGGCAAAGTTTGGCCGGTGCCTTTTTCCGTTTCAAGCGGAGTTCGATCGGTTGTACTAGGCGGAGCAGCAACGTTCCATCTAAGAACCGCAGATATGTAAGAATTCGGTTCCAGCCGATGTTGCCGGCCAAGGCCTGTTGGATTTCGGGCACGAACGCCGCCTGCCCGGCCGCCTGGCCGGCGTAGCGGCAGCATAAACGGAACACCTCTTCAAGCAACTTCTCGTCGCGTTTCTGGCCGCGGGGTCCCATGCGGAGGTCGTGCTGAATCGCCCGTCGGATGACCGTTTCATTAAGATAGTCTGCCAATTCATGCCATGGCGTATCGTATTTTTCATGCGCAATGGGATAGCCGCCGCGTTGAGCAAAGGCCTGAAAGCTTCGGTGCCGGATATCGCGTTGGTCCTCCCCGATACGCACGGCATTGTGCCAGAAATCGGCGGACACCAGGTTTTCAAGACCGTTATCTCCCCACTGCGACGCGCATTGAACACCAAATCGCAACTCCGCGATCTCGCGCAGGATCAGGGGACCCATTTCGAGCGTGGTAATACGCCCGGCCAGGCTGTCCCGCCCTGCCTCGATGCGCAGGGACGAACTTCCGGTGATCAGAGTACGAACCCCGTGGTTGTCGACCAGGTTTTTGATCTGCGGCGCCCACGCATCCAGGTTTTGAACTTCGTCAAAAAGGAGATAAGCGGGTCGCTTCTCATTGGCCGCCCGATTGAACAATTCACCGAGGATATTTTTTTCAAACCACCGCGCAATTGCGAGAACCGGCTCCTGGATGCCTCGCAAGGTGGGCAACTCATCGAACGGAACGTACAACACTCTTCTGCCGGAAACACCCTCACCGAGAAGGGTCTGTATGGCCTGGTTGAGCAACACCGTCTTGCCGACACGTCTGGGGCCTCGCAGCACGACCGCCGGGGTCATGCCTTGTTTAAGCAATCGGTACATTCGATTAAAAGGCCACCGGCGAAAGGTAGGAGGATTCAACATCTCATCGCCGGTCCACCAGGGATTTGAGGAACGCATATTCTCCGAAAGTTCCAACGGTAGTGAGCCGAACAGCGGATTGTTCTCGATCGGGTGCTCGCGATCCATCATATATACGCCTCCGGTCGTTTCGGCATTCTACACCTCGCCGACTTCCATGACCTGTGCATGCGCGATCCGGACGCCGCCGACTTCGCGAACCGTCTCGACAACCTGCGTCTTCGTGAAGGGGCGGACCAGGAGCTTCTCGAACGGGTCCTGGACGCGGACCATCTGCGGCATAGGCGTGGCGCAGTGGTAGATCGCGTAGAGCCAGTAGTCGGCGCGCAGGTTGCAGGCGCGGGCCCATTCATTGTCGGTAACCTCGATCTCACCCGTGCCCGCCCGACCCTTGACTTCAATGCAGCGACGGTCGTTGCTGGGACGGATGGAGAGTACGTCGAAACCGGGGTGGTCGGGCAGCCCGGCGGCGCGGGCCAGCTCTGGCGTGTGGACGAACCGCACCTTTGACCCTGCCGCCTCCTCGAAGGCGCGGACCAGGTCCATAGCGACCTGCTCGACATTGGCCTGGTGACGTTCGAGGTCTGCCTGATCGGTAGAGGGAACGACCAACGCGTGAGCGATGAAGTCCACCTCGCCGGGAATGATCAGTTCCGGCTCGCGCCGCAGAATGGCCAGGGCCCGGTCGCGGCGCTGGGACAGCGCGCGCTGCTGTTCCTTAATCTCCGAAAGATGCTGGGCGGCGGCCTTGTTGCCTTCGCGCGCCTTGTGCGAGAGCTTGGCGCGGGCGACGGCCAGCTCGGCCTCTTGGAAGTCGAAGCCACGCTTCATGAAGGTCTCGCGTTCGGCAAGCGTGTTGAGCAAGCGTGTTCTGTGCTCGACCGCCATGGTGCGGGCGACGCGCTCAGTGAGATATGCCTGGGCCAGCTCACGATGTTGTCTGGCGACCACCGCAAGACGTTGGGCTCCGGGCGGCAGGCCGTGACCCCCGCGCAGCAGGAGGAGATGCTCGACGGGACAGACCGTAATGTCCGCACCGTCCGATTGACAGGCCCCCACAAGACGGCACTCCACGGTTTCTTCCTGGCCAAGCTCGCCGATTTCGGAATCGGCTTTGCGGATCACGTTGAGGCGCGCGAGATGGAAGATATAGGGCTTTTTGGCCGTGGGATCGATAAACACCGCGCCACGCAGAGCGTCCTTGCCGAGTTGACCGCGCACCAGTTCCCGAAAGCGTTCGAACACCGGCTCACCCGGATGCATCCACACGCAGGCCTCCCGATCATCGGGGCGCACCACGGAAAGGCGTACGCGCTGAAGGGGAGCGTATGTCTCCAAAGCGGTCAAGAGCGGGTCGACCGCGCCCTTTTTGGCCGGGCGCAAGGCGAAGACGCCCCCCAGATCGCCATCAACCTGGATGTCGACCAGCGGCGCGGCGGATGAGATGAAGCGTCGGATGTAACCGGGCAGGAGGCGGAAGAAGGTCTCCTGTTCGAGGCTTTCCCGCAGGCGCGGCAGTTCCTTCTTGACGTCACCGCCGTCGCCGTACAGGCGGCGCTCGCACTCTGCAAGTGCCTGCACCTGCTCCTTCGTCAGGCGACCGTCGAGTTCCCTCGCGATGGCCTCGGGATCACCGAGCACCGCCATCTCCATGTACTTCTTGATGGACACCTCGGCGAAGATGCGGCCGATGCTGTCGTAGACCTTGTCGCTCTTGAGCTGCTTACGAATCTTCTCCAGCTTGTCGAGCAGCGTTTTCAGGACGCGGCCTTCGCGGGTAGACGGCGCGACGAGGTTCAGAATGATCACCGGATCGTGCGTCTGGCCGTAGCGGTGGATGCGGCCCATGCGCTGTTCCAGGCGGGCCGGGTTCCATGGCACGTCGTAGTTGATCATGATCCAGCAGAACTGGAGGTTGATCCCCTCGGCGGCCGCGTCGGTACAGATCATGAAGCGTGCGCCACCCTCAGCGGATGGCTTACGGAAGCGTTCGACCTGTTCCTGCCGCTCGGTATAGTACATGCCGCCGTGGATCATGGCGATCTGACCGGTGTAGCCCATGCCACCGAGGCGGCGCACGAGGAAGTCCAGCGTGTCCCGGTGCTCCGTGAAGACGATCAACTTCTCGACCGCGAACTTGGGATCGGTGATGACGGTGCGCAGCTTGTCGAATTTCGACTCCTGCCCCGCATCATGAATCTGCTGGGCCAGGTCACGAAGCTGTTCGACCTGCTGCCGCTCGGCTACCAGTTCGGCGAGCGATACGGCGATGACCCCTTGTAGGAGCTTGTCCTCGGCAACCTCGTTCTCTTCTTGGCCATTCTCTGTGCTCTCGTCGTCCGCTGTCTTGGATTCCAGGACGTCATCGTCTTCGGTGATCCTCCGTTGGAGCGTCAGCAGTTGCTCCATGGTAATCCGACCGGCCTGAACGTCGTCGATCACTCCGCTGAGTTTCTCGATCCGGCGCTCGAAGGAACGCAGCAAGGCGTAGGTGGAGCTGGCTAATCGGCGCTGGAAGACGCCCATGGCCAAGCGCGCGGCCGACTGGTTCAGGAGCTTGGCTCTATTGTAGACGTGCTGCAGGTATTCCGTCGTTTCGTCATAGAGCCGTTGCTCACTCACTTCGCCTTGAGCAAGATCGTAGGCAAGGGTATCGGCGATGCGGCGCGGATAGAGCGGCTCCCCGGTCAGTTTGACCATCTCTTCCTTGGTGCGCCGGATGAAGTAGTGCTTCCTGTGTTCAGAGGGAAACTGGTCGAAAGCCTCCGTGGTGGTCAGCACCTCCGGCTCCAGCAGACGCCAGAGGGCATAGTACGGATAGTCCTTGCCCATGTGGGGCGTCGCCGTCAGCAGAAGCAGATGGTGTGCGTGCCACGGCAACCGCCAGGCCCGGTCGCCTGCCTGCGTCGGGCCTTCGGCAGACAGGCCCGCGCGAACCCCCGCGATGGCCTCTGCCAGACGGTAGCGGTCAGTCTTGCGGATACGGAAATCGTTTCCCCGATCGCACGAGAGTTTGTGGGCCTCATCGAAGACCACAAGTTCATAGGGCTCGACGTCTTGTTCTTGAAGCCGAGCAAATACGCGCTCCCCCGCCAGGGTGTCGACGCTCACAATCAGGCGGTTGCTCGACGGCCCGATGAAGGGATTGCCCATTCGCGCATCGCTGCCGCTGACAATATCGAACCGAAGACTGAACAGAGTCGAGAGTTCGCGCTCCCAGTTTCCCACCAACCCGGCGGGCGGCACGATCAGGACGCGCTTGAGCAGGCGGCGCGAGAGCATCTCACGGATATACAGGCCCGTCATGATAGTCTTGCCCGCACCCGCATCGTCGGCCAGCAGAAATCGCAACCGTGCCTGTTTCAGCATGTGGTCATAGACCGCGATGCGCTGATGCGGGAGAGCGTCGATGCTGGCGATCTCTGTGGCGAAGACCGGGTTGGCCAAGTGCCCGAAGGAGAGCCGCTCGCCTTCGACGAGCGCCCGCACGACGTCCGACCCGGCAGTGAAATCCAGGAGGGGCAGCTCGTGGACGTACGGCGGGGGCTCGGGTTCGGAAACCCGGTCGGCATCCAGCTCGCCCGCCAGCTTCAGGATCTGGCTCCAAGACAACTGGGAGGGGCGGGCTTTCCCGTTCTCCCATCGGTTGATCGTCGGAAACGACACGCCAAGCGCCTTCGCCAAGGCGGCTTGCGTGAGGCCCAGGCGAGCCCGAAGGCGCTTTATCTGGGCGGGGTAGTCCTCGCCATGCAAGTGATCTGCGGTCTGTTCTCCTCTCGCCTTAGCTCTAATCATAAATATAATATATCATATGATATAGTGTTTGTCAATAAGGCACACGATCACATTATATTTATCGTAGGGTTCGCTCTACCTTGACGTGGCGGACGCGAAAACCGATGATCAGTTCCCATAGGCATTATCTTATCGGTTGATCATGTGACTCCGAAAAAGATCGTAACCAGTTTCGGCAAATCACCTTTGGCCTTGTCGCCGTTGGCCAGGCGGTCAAGAAGGGCTTCTGGCGCCAGCCAATAATATTCGAAGAAATCGTCCCTGTTATAATCTGGCGCCTCATCTTGTGTAATTTCGTATACCTGCATATACGCAGACACGCCGTTATCGCGCAGAGTCAGATGACCCAGTAGCCGTACGTTCGCTTTCTCAATTTCCACGTTCAATTCCTCGCGTGCTTCCCGTTGCAGCGCCTCCTCATATGTTTCGCCACTTTCCACATGACCGCCCATGCTCATATCCAAGCACAGCGGAAAGATGCGTTTGGTCGGAGCGCGACGAGAGATCCACAATTCACCGCGTGAGTTGATCACGAACGCGTTGACGACGCGGAAATTGGAGAGCTGTTCTGCGTAGACGGCCGATCGTGGCTTCCTGCCGATCACCTGATCGTGTTCAAGGCGGGAGCTTCGGACCATCGTCGATTAGAAATCGACTATCGTCCTGGATCGGTTCCGCTTCTTGCTCGGCGATATACTGGGTAACCATCTGATCGGTGATCGTCCCGGAGATCACGGCGAGATAACCCCGTGCCCAGGGATGGCGGCCCCAGCAGAGTGTGCGGAGGTGCGCACACTCCTGAAGGAGGATCCGGGGGCTGATCCCTTTGAGCTATTGCATGATGGTGCTGAGCTCCTGATGGGGGCGGTAGGCGAGAAAAAGGTAAACATGGTCGCGTGCCATCTTGCCCGAGAGAATCTGCAGCTCATGCTCGAGCGCGATCTGGCGGATGAGATCGCGCACACGAATGGCGACGGGCTCCACGAGGAGCGGCTTCCGATACTTGGGGATCCAGACCACGTGGACCGTGAGATCGCATGTCGTGTGCGCTCCCAGGCGGTATTTTGGCACGCGCCCATACGCCCACATCCTTCGCTTCGCCTGAAGGCGAGGGGTTTCCACTATCCCTGGAGGGGGCACTAATCCAACTACGTACTCCTCGAAGCTGCAGCCTCCAGACGGTCTTCTACGAGTCTCCAGCCAACGACAGGCGAAGTGGACACCCCTCAGACGCTTGGCCTCCTCAGGCCCCCGACATTACCGCGACCCCATCTTCGATGAGCCGAGCGCAGGTTACGGGGGTGAACTCTGCATAACGACGAAGTTCTTTGACTTTTGCACTGAATCGAGGCAGGTTAGAGTAACTTCCAAGAGGCGTTGACGTTTGCTGATCAGGACATCGACGAGAACTGGGCACGGTACAAAGAGGCGTACCTGAAAAGGAAGAGAGCATGACAGACCAAGAGCTGTTCACAAAAAACCTAAAGCTGTCAACAGAGTTCGATCTCTACCTCCTTGAGCATCCCCGAGGTAGCCGAACAGATCCCGCAAAACACCCTAGTCGTCCTCCTGCCAGAGGATGACCAGGAACTATGCGAGAGAAACCTTGCGTTGGCAAGAGCTCGCCGGGAGTCTGGGCAGGCAGTGGTGTATGTCAGGATCGAGACGGTCGCCCCACCCCGATCACGACTGGTAAAACCAAGAGTAGAGGTGGCGGCTTAAAACGCGCCGTTAGGTGGAGTTCCTTCAGAGTTCCGCGAGGGGATTCTACTGAATTGTCAGATTCACTCTAAATATTGAGAAGTTGAGGGCAACCAGTGAATCGAAAATCGGCAGTTGCAGTTGAGGGCTGTTGCATAACTATAAGTGAGCCGCTCTTGAAGCCGACAAGGGCTGACGGTCTCCTCAATCGACTCCGCTTCTCGACAACGATTGTGTTCGTAATCTCGCATACTTAGCCTAACCGGTCAAGCCGATTGTGGTCGACACACGCTGCCAGCTTTGGCGGTCTATCATCCTAACAATCGGTAGCCAGTCTCGGTCGCCCTGTAGCCAGCCATCCCGGCCACTGACTCCCGGCTATTGTCTCCTGACCTCAACATCAAGCCGTGACGACCTGGACGGTGCTGCGGCCTCTATCAACCGGGGTGACTTCGACCTTTACTGCGATTCGTTCCTTCAGTTCATCGACATGGCTGATGACGCCGACCCGTCGGCCGGTCGCTTGAAGTTGCTCGAGCACAGACACGGCCATTACCAGACTGCTGCTGTCAAGCAAGCCGAAGTCCTCGTCGATGAACAGGCTTTCCACCTTGATCCCACGAGTTGACGACATACTCGAGAAACCGAGTGCGAGAGAGGCTGACGAGGAAGCTCTCACCGCCAGAGAGGCGATGAACGGCGCGCACCTCGTCTGCCATATCATGGTCGATCACCTGCAGCACCAGATCACCACCAGGCGCTCGTTGCAGCTCGTAACGCGGATTCAGGTCTGCAAGATGCCGGTTCGCCAAGCGGATCAGATGGTTGAATGTCAGCGATTGAGCAAAGCGGCGAAACTTGGACCCGTCAGCGGAGCCGATGAGGTCGTCGAGCTGACTCCAGACCCGTGCCCTGTCGCGCCGTTCGCCGAGAGCCGTCGTAATTTCGGCCATCCGGGCTCGCACCTGATCGTCGTTACGGAGGACGGCACGTGCTGAGACACATTCTTCAGATGCTTTCGAACAACGTGCCTCAATATTCGTCAATGCCGCGACGATCTCATCGAGAACCTGTTTCGGCCGGTCGTCCGCCTCGTGTACCGCGACCGCCTGTTGCCGCTCGGACAGCGTCGCCCTCGCCGCCGCGACGGTCTCTCGAAGGGTGTCCAGGCGTGCTGCTTCTGCGGGCACATTGACATCGATTTTTGAGATCGGCCCCTTTGCCTCCCCGATGACGGCGTCCTGCCTGGCTTTTTCTACATCTGCAGAGGCGATACCCATAACTAGGGAAAATGAATGTGTTCAGCCCACTTTCTCAGCCTACTTTCTCCTTGACAGGCACATCCTCTGCCCCTACTCTAGCGCGCAAATCCTACTTTTCCGCTGTGCGTCTTGGGCTCGACAATACAGAAGACGAAGGGTCTTAGTGTTTCCCATGATCCCGAGGAGGAATAACTATGCAGAGACGACTGACCTTCTTGTTCGGATGCTGCCTCGTACTCGGTGCCTGTGCCACCGCCACAGTCGACAAGCAGTCGGTTCGGGCCACCCAGACGGCGCCGGAATCGACCCAGGTAGAGGTCGTTCGGATTCCGTATGACCCGGCATTGCCCTACTATGTGGTGACCGTCGAGCCGCTTACCTTCGCCGCCGAACAACCGATGAGCGGCGCTGTGCCGGCGCGCCGGGACGCCGCCATGGATGGGGACCGTGGGGGTGGGGCCTTCTGCCAGAGGGACCGCAGGCACAGGCCTACAATCCGCCTGCTCAGGGGGTGTCCGGAAACGTCGGGACAGCCGTCGCGCACCAACTCGCCACGGCGCTGACCAACGTGGGTAACATCCGAGTGATTGATTACGACTTTTATGTGCAAAATAAGGCAAAGCCGTCGAGCCTCGTGGATGCTACCCAGCGCGAGGTCGGACCCTTCCTCATCCGCGGGGCCATTACCGAGTTCAACGAAATCGCTGAAGCCTCGGGTGAAAGTACCGGCGGCTCGCTCGGCGCGCTCGGCGCCGCCCTCGGGATCGCCGGGGCCATCGCCGGCAATACCGCTGCCGGTATCGCGGGCGGCGCGGTCGGGCTGGCCAACCCTGGCTACGAGAACACGGTGGCGCGCCGGACCGGTGCGGTGGCGATGGACCTCAGAGTGGTGAAGCCGACGGACGGCCGACTTCTCGGCAGCGTAGTGGCTAACGGCAGCTTCACATCCCAGTCGGCAGCGAACGGATTTTCGCTGTTCGGATTCGGGAAGGCGAGCAACGCCTACGCCGCCAGCGCGCTGGGACAGGCCAATCGCGCCGCGATGAACTCGGCGGCCACCCAGATCCTCAAACAACTGCAAAATATACGCTGAATGAGGGACCGATACACCTCGTTCGCGGCGTCGACCACTTCACGGTAGAGCGCCTTTACGGGACTCTCGGCGGCGCCTACCGTCGGCAGATCGCCTGGGCGGAGGTACGGGACAGCGGCACAGACAGCGCACGGAGTTCCGGTCTTGTCACGAAGTTCGATCAGCGTACGCGCCGACACCGTCCGACCGTCATGCCGCGGCAACGCACCTATCAGGTGGATCCGATCCGCATCAAGCAGATGTTTCGGCAGTTCCAGTCGCGCCGCTGAGTCATGGTTCCCCCCGATGAGGACAATCTGGAGCGAGGGGGTTTCCGTCAGTACCCGTCTTAGAAACTGATAGAGCCGCTGCTGAGCCTGAACCGCCGGATTGATCGTGTCATAGACATCACCAGTCACGATGAGCGCGTCAGCATCCAGTGTGATCAGTTGGCCGGCCAGCCAGTCAAGGAATGTGTCCTGCTCGACGCCGCGATCAAATCCATGGAGCTCCTGGCCAAGATGCCAGTCTGAGGTATGGATGAGGAGAACGAAGAATACGGTGAGGATGGGGGGGACTTTCCGGGCAATGGGGAGCACCTCACCGCCATAACTACCCGCTCATATGCTCTCCGTCAAAGGGTCCAGGAGACTGAGTTCAGGGAAGTAGGTCCTGTAATAACCCCGATCACGGGTCATGAGCCGATCGGCGTGACAGCACGCGTGCGCTCCGATCAGAAAATCGCTGAGGAGGTGGTGCCGTCCCCGGAGTGACGCACCACACGACCCGCAGGTGACCTGTTGGGTGTGTCCGCACTGCGGACAACACAGGGTATCGTCTCGCTGGCGGCGATACCGCGCCCATCTTTGGCCCGTCTGGACAAGCGCCGCCGGCGAGGAGGGCACAACCTCGATCCCGGTATCCGTGAGAAACCGATCCAGCTCTTGTCCCGATGGGAAATGAGCCGCGAGTTCGGCATACACCAAGTCGCTGATCACCAGCCGTCCGGCTTGTACGGCACGCTCGAGCGCCCGCTGCGAGAGCTCGCCGAACGGTGTCTCAGGAATCAGGAGGTCGAACAAGACGTTGGTATCGATGGCGGTGATCACGCCTGGGCCTTCCCCCGGAGTGCCTCAAGCAGGCGATCGGGGTCCTGACCTGCGAGGTGGGTCAGATACCCCCGGTAACGGGTAAATGGGGATCGGCTCACAAACTTTTTGAGGCGAATTCCGCCCGGCTCTTCCTCAAATTCCACTGCATCGCCCGGATGGAGTCCCAGGCGTTCACGGATCGGCTTTGGGATCGTCACCTGTCCCTTGACGGTCATTCGGCTGGTGTCCATAAGCGGCTCCTTTTCGAGATATGCGCTAGCGGTATTACCGCGACGTTTATAAAGTAATACGTCTACACCCGTCTGTCAAGTTGGATGCCCGGTTGGAAGTTCACAGTGCATTATGTCATCATGTGAATGGATTGTGCTGACGGGAGGCCCAGTATCCACCAGGCCGGCCCCGCCCGCAAGGGGAGTTCATTCGGCAAGGGATACGGCAGGCCACGTTGGCTCGTCTCCTCCGCTTCCGGAGCGCCGGCACAGTCAGAAACGAAGGCCGGCCATCGGATTCGTTCGGGTGGGGCGCCACGATCTTGTCCCCCACCACCTCGCACCGCTCGAACCGGAGCCGATCATTCTGAGCGAGGGCACTGATGTGATTCACGGTGTCGTGGACCGGCATGCCAGTGCGAGACCCAGCCACCACGACGGTCCGGAATGGAGGATATCCATCCGGTCGAGCGCAAGGAAGTTAACCAGAAAGCTCGTGTCAGCCGCGACCAGGATCTGCCCATCGCTGGTACGCTTCACCCGCTAATCCCTGGGTATGGAAACGGCACGCTCTCTGCGGTCCGGTTTCGCCTCGCGCTCGATAGCGGCGATAAGGTCATCGATCTCGTCGGAGGCCACCTGGGCAAGGGCGCAGAGCTCCTTGAGCTTCCCGCGGCTGATGGCCTCGCGCCGGAAGGCCTCCAGGGCCAAGAACAAGAACCGATGGCAGAACTCGCGCCGCTCCTTGGAGCTACGCTGAGGTTCAGGCCCAAGGTAGCGCTGCAAGATGTTGGCCTGTTCCCGCTGCCCAGCGAGGCGCTGATGCTCCTCCTCGGACAGCAGCTTCAGATTCAGCAGGCGGTAAAGCGCCGTTTCGTAACTGACCCCGAAGTGGTGGGCTACGTGGACCACATCGTAGACCTGCAGGTCCTGAGAATGGGCCTCCATCCGCTTCTGTCCTACCACTGCCTGAGCTTCATCGTAGGCCTGGAGAACACTTCGGCTCGGCTCCCCCTTACCCATGGCCTGTACGAAGGCCCGGACCCCACTCTCCGGCATCAGGAACGTCGCCGCAAAGGCATTCGCCCTGACTTCTGGCAGCTCCTCCCGATTCTCGGCCTTGCTCACCAAGCTGGTCCGATCGCGGTCTGCCAAGACATGACAGTACTCGTGGGCATACGAGAAGATCCGCCGCCTGAGGTGGTGATCGGCGTTAATGATGATAGAGAGCCCAAGCTGAGGATCGTTCAGAAAGATGCCTGAGATATTTTCGGGAAGGGAGATCTCCACCAGGCGGAGGCCTTGGGGTTCCAGGATCTCCATCATGTCCCGTATCGGGCTCTCCCCTAGCTTCAGCCGGCCCCGCTCCAATTCAGCCAGCCGCTCCCCCTGCCGGATGGCGTCCCATCGATTCCGGACTGGGGGGAGAGGGTAGGCCACCGGGTACACCCGGTCCTTGTCGAAGCCCAACAACGCCTCTAGATTCGTGTGCTCTCGGCACAGGACGGCACACTCCCGCACCGCCTTGGCCCTGACGTGATCCTCAGCGAGTCCGGCGTCTGCCCGAAACAGCGCCGCCAGGGCGTCCCGCCGACCCTCCTCGAAGTCCGCACGCAAAAACTCCCCGACCTCCCGTCCGTAGAGCTCAGCCAGCGTGGCGAGTTGGAGGCTGTTCGGCGGCCTCATCCCCCCTTCGAGCTGAGCCAAGGCCCCGCGCGAGACCCCCAGCTCCTGCGCCGCCTCCTCCTGCTTGAATCCAGCCTGCTCCCTGGCAATTTTCAGCCGGTTTCCTAGCTCCTCCTTGCTGATCGCCATGTTTGCCCCCTCCTTTCACTCTCACTACTAACATATATGGCATAATTCTTCCTGTCAAGTTACTTATCTGGGGTGCGGGTGCTCCGGCGAGGGAATTACGGAATGAGAAGCGATTGGAAAAACACGATCAAGGGCAAGATCAAGATAGAGAGGAGCCGAGGTTGTTAGCAGCTTGAGGCCTGAGAGCACCGGCTTGGTCGTCTCAACTCTTACCGCTCGAAGCGTGCGGCTTCATGGGCGCACACGCTGCAACTGAGCCTGGAGCTCCGCTAGAACAGCCTCGATCGGTGCGGTGGATTCGTGTTGAACGTACTGCTGAATCCACGCTCGTGTGTCTGCCTCGACCTTCTGTAATGAAGTGAAATCGAGGGACACCATACCTGATACTTATTTCTGCTGCAGCCTCTTTTTCCTTCCGGATTACTGCCGCTATAAAGAACGATCCAACCGTGCTTCGAGCCAGCCAACATCTTGGTCGTTTTCTCAGGAGCTGGCAGTCTTGTGATGGCGTCGTATGCCATCTGAGTATGGTGTCCCCGGATTTAAGCGGATTTAAGACTCATCCGTAATCCACCAGTTTGGACTCCGGATCCAGGCTATCTCAGAGGGGCCGCCGTCGTGACTCTTTTTTGCTTACTCGGCTGCACTCCCTAACCCGGGGAGTGGACCCAACCCTACACGGGCGGAGATGGGTTCTTTGTAGGAGTTCAGGTAAGCATGATGATCATGCATCACCGCCCCAGCCGGAAGCACGTCCCATAACGGACCCAGCTTTTTACGAATTTTGTGGGCATAGAACCGTGGCAGCTCTGACGTTTCGCCTTCCAGGAAATATCGGACCGACAGATCCGTATCCAATAATGTTCGGATCTTCGTGTAGTATTTGATCCGGCCGAACCCTTCACTCGATACCGACCGAACCAGATTAAACCACCGTGGAATGACGCCGCGGTTCAGCACTAGGCGCCGAAGAATCATCGGCCAGGAAAAAGCATACCGGGAAAGATCTACGACATGATCGTAAAATTCCGGCCAGGCATAATGCTTGGGACGCACATTCATCGCGTGATGGTTATCGAGAAACTGAAAGGGAAATGGCAGAATACGCCCTTCCTGTTGCAATTTCCGGTTCAGGGGGGCCGCTTGGCCAAATGCCGTAAGCAGAGGAAACGCCGGGAAGGCCCCTGGGGCCAGATCCACAAATTGCTTGGTGAGCTCAAAGGGCTCAGGCCCCTGATCTGAATCCAATCCCAATACAAAATTGACCTGGACATAGGGGATATAGCGAAGGACCAGATTGATATGATCCGCCACCTGCCTTACTTTTGCCTGCCCGGTATAGCGACCGGTCCGGGATTTATCTCCCAGGTCATACCACGACTCAATACCCGGCAAAATCGCCTTGAATCCATTCCGGCGCAAATGTTTGAGATGAGGTTCGGATAGGAGCGACAGCGTACTTTCTGCTATGAAGTCGATGCTGTTGGGAGGGATCGCCGTTTCGATTGCCCTCATATATTCCTGAAAACGGATCCCGAAATTCGGGTCGTGCCAGGCAACCATCGGTCGTTTCATCTTCGTCCGCAGAAATTTTAAATCCTCGCTGATCTGGTCGAACGACAAGGGCTGATATTCGACACTGGCGTCCACACAAAACTCGCAGGTATAGGGACACCCCATGCTGCCGATCATGGGCACCACTTGAAAGGAGGTGGGAGACTTGGCGATGGTCGGCTCGATGAATTTCCACCGTTCCCGCACCCCCGGCAACTCGGTAGGCTGTCGAGCCGCTGCGCGCTGGACTCCAAACGGACGATGTGCTGAACAATCAGCCAGAATATCTTGAATCAGGTTCTTGTCGGTAAATCCCACCACATAGTCGAAATAACGGGCGGCATCCTGCGGATAGCTCCGCGCATGAGGCCCGCCTAGCACCGTCACGGCCCCGCGAGATCGAAACAGACTACTAATGGCATAGGCCGTCAGAGCCGATCGCGTAAAGGCCCCGATGAACACAATATCCGCCCCGTCCAACAATTCCCGCTGGAGGTCTTCGCGGCCGGTATAGCACACAAAGCGCACCTGATGGCCCAATTCCTCGCACCACACCGCTACGACCTGCGGCATGATACTCGCCAGATTTTGATTCATTACTCTGGCATAGAGGGAATTCGTGGGGCCATTGGTGACAAGATCCAGAATCGTCACCCGACGTGTGCGCACAGACAACCTCCCGAAATGGGATCAAGCGAGAGATCGAGATGACCGGGCGATGTCAATGATGATCCCGATGATCATTGACAATGCGCTGTCGCTGATTATCCCAACGCATGACGTGGTAGAGGGCGCCTGACAAATGAACCCCTGCCTTCATCACCATGCCGTTATTCTACCGACGTTATACCAACGACCGCCTCCGCTCAAGCCACACATGTGACACCTATGTCCCCCGTCCATACGCCACCCAAGGACGGCACCGCCTCCCCATACGCCGTCCGTTCCAGCTACTCCGTGATGTGTCAGCGGTCATGCAATAATCCCTCCCTGCGG